>CAMLFI010000469.1 GCA_946479225.1 uncultured Mucilaginibacter sp.
GTAAAATCCTGTATTTTAACTCCTGTAATAAAACGCACGTAAACAGATGCAAAGTAGCTCATCAGCACCCGGCTCATGGGCCAGTTTACCACGTTAACGCCTTTAATATACCGCGATCCTACAGCAACATCGGCACCGTCAACACAGGCTCTTCGCAAACGAAGCAGATCCTCGGGGCTATGGGAAAAATCGGCATCCATTTCAAAAATATAATCATATTCCCGTTCAATGGCCCATTTAAAACCATGTATATATGCTGTGCCAAGGCCTTGTTTACCTTGGCGTTCCTCTATAAATAAAGAATCAGGATATACGTTTCGTAACGATTTTACAATCAGGTTGGTACCATCCGGCGAACCATCATCAACAATAAGGATATGGAAGTCATGAGGCAAAGAAAAAACCTTACGGATCATCTTTTCGATGTTCTCGCGCTCATTGTAGGTAGGTATAATAACTAAGCTATCAGGCACTTATTGATTTGGATAATAGGGCTATATATTTCGGCTAAAATAGCAGATTTAACGGCTATATAAAATAAAAAAGCAGGAACATGTTGTAACACGATCCTGCTATATAACGATAATATAGGGTTATAAATTATTAGTATCTGCAATTACTTGATTATCCGGGTCGGTAATATAGTTGCGTTCCTTAAGGCGTGGCGATACAAATAAATACACCACAAGGAATATGCTGCACAACCCTACAAACATCCAGTAAAAGTCGGCCCCTACAAATTGTGCAAAGAAACCGCCCTTTGAAATGTTGCCATTTATTAAAGCAACAAACAGGTTGCCGGCTGCTACAGTAAGCAGCCAAAGTGCTGTCATGGTGCTTTTCATTGATTTAGGTGCTTGTGTATATGCGTACTCTAAACCGGTTATAGAAACCAATACTTCGGCTGCCGACAATATTACATAAGCAAATATTTGCCACCAAACGGATGGATGCTGTCCGGCATCAACACGTTCCTGTACCATCGCAATAATTACAAATGAAAGAGCGGTTAAAGCAAGGCCGGTACCTATGCGGCGTAAGGGAGTTGTTTTTAGGCCGATCTTATCAAAAAATGGATAAATAAAGTAGGTAAACAACGGGATAAACGAAAGTAGGAAAACCGGGTTGGCTGTTTGAACCTGGCCGGGTAGAATTGTAAACTCAGTAAAGCCAAGGTTAATATGGCGGTCGAGTTTTGCGGCTTGCAACACCCACTCCGAAAGGTTTTGATCCCACATGGCCCAAAAGATAGGAGCAAATATAAATACCGCTAACACACGATATACGGCTTTTACGCCTTCTACCTTTTCCGGATCAAAGTTTGTTTTGGCAACGTCAAGCAGTGATTCACCTTTCTTTTTTTTGCCCATGTTAAGCAAGGCGTATATTGATATAAAAACAAAGTTATTTCTGTTGATGCCCGATGGCGGAACACGCCTGTATTGCTTGCGGCCCGAAAAAAAGATTATTGTAGCTAATGCCATTAATAAACCCGGAATACCAAAGGCCCATTTTGCGCCATAAACATCATACACCCAAGGGATAAGAACGGTAGATATTACTGAACCGGCATTAATACTGAAGTAAAACCATCCGTACACCTTTGACATCAGGCTCTCGTTAGTTTTATCAAACTGATCGCCTACGTTGGCAGATACGCACGATTTTATACCGCCTGCGCCAATGGCTATCAGCAGCAAACCAACAGTAAACAAATTCAGATTGTCGTCAAACAGCGCAAGGAAAAGGTGCCCAACGCAATACACCATAGAAATATAGAGGATGATCTTGTATTTACCGGTAAACCAGTCGGCAACTAAACCACCAACAAAGGGCAGGGTATAGGCCAGTGTTACAAAAAAGTGGGTACTCTCGTTGGCTTTGGCCTCGGCTACCGTTTGTAGCGCCGGGTTTAACGTGGGGTTAAAGAACTGGGCCACCAAAAAGGTAGCCAATATAGAACGCATGCCATAAAAGCTGAAACGCTCTGCGGCTTCGTTACCAATAATAAAAGGAATACTTCTGGGGTACCTCGGTTTAATAGCAGCCGCAGCTGCAATTGTTTTTTCGGACATACGATCAGTTTAATGGGACGAAAATACTATTTATATCGTGAAAAAAAATTTCCTCTCAATTTAACAAATTGTTTGCTTATATCACTACTGTACAGGCTTTTTTATAACCGGCTTAACTTCCAGCCGCGGGGTTTCCAGCGGTTTGGGATCTATAAAAGCGGCGTCGATTTGATTAGGCACGTTCCTCATATCCAGGTTTTCAGTGAGTTCCCAAAGTCCGTTTTTTAGGCGGTAGCCGTTGTAAGAGAGGTCGGGGCCATAGGTTTCGGGTAGATCCTTTGATCTTTTATCAGGAGGGGCCAGGTTATCAAAAACAATAAGGTTCTCGCCCGGAACATACCGCAGCAGCATAGATGCCCGGCGGGTATATTGAAAAACAACCCGACTGCGCTTCTTTTCTTTACTGATAAACACCGGCATACCCAATACAGGTTTATCATTTTTGAACGACAGCACATCTATCACCTTTTTAGTTGAGCGGTCGGTATAACCCTTCCAGCCCAGCAAAACATAATGCGGATTGGCCCCCTGCACAGGTATTATAGTATAGTATTGCGCACCGTACCATTTAGTATTGTTGGTAACGGAATCTTCCGGGTTTTTTATTAAGGGGGAGTAATCATCTAATGGATATAACTTTAAAGGTCCGCCGGTATTCATTTGTATAGCGCCGTAAAAGCGGTAGCTGCCGTCGTCATTCGCAACATGCCAGCTAAATATGCGGAACCGGCTATCCGGCGAATACAGCATGCTGACCGTCTTAAGCGAGTCAAATTTGTAAAGGAAGGAATTTGGCGTTTTTAGCGCGCTAACCAGCGTTTTAATGAACGTGTAGT
>CAMLFI010000470.1 GCA_946479225.1 uncultured Mucilaginibacter sp.
CCTTTTTAACAGACAACTTGCCTGGCTAACTTAAAACTTTCTTTAAAAAACAACACAACATGGCTCAAAATAGCATGCCTGAATTTGATTATAATTCAACCAGGAACAAACTTATCCTGTCGGAATATGGCCGCAACGTACAAAATATGGTTAAATATATTGTTGCGTTACCCACCAAAGAAGAACGTAATCGCTACGCGCAGGTTGTAATAGACCTGATGGGTTTTTTAAACCCGCATTTGCGTGATGTGGCCGATTTTAAACACAAACTGTGGGATCACCTGCACATTATATCCGACTTTAAAATTGATGTGGACTCGCCCTACCCCAAACCGGAGATGGATGCCATCCACATAAAACCCGAACCATTAAGGTACCCTAATCAGCGGATCCGCTATAAGCACTATGGCAAAACCATCGAGATGATGATAGAAAAAGCCAAGAGCATTGAGGAGCCCGAGCGCAGACGCCATATGGTACAGGCAATTGCCAACTTTATGAAGATGGCTTACGTGCAGTGGAACAAAGACTCTGTTGCTGATGAAACCATTTTAGCCGATCTGGTAGCCTTATCAAAAGGAGAATTGAAGGTTGACGAGAATATAAGCCTGAGCAAGGTTGAATACCGCCCACCAGTGCAGGCACAAAACAATCGCGGACGTACCAACAATATGCAAAACCGTGGCGGTGGCAGTGGCGGCAGTAACAATAATCAAAACCGCGGTCGCAGCAACAATAACAACAACAATAATAACCAAAACCGTAACCGTAACAACGGCGGACCGAAGAAACATTAATAGGTAATGGTTGATGGTTCATAGTTCATGGATCATAGTTGCCCATAACAGTTTTTAGAAATTTATTTATAATATTGATAGTTCATTTCACGGTAATCCATGAACCATGAACTATCATTTATGAACCAAAACAACAAATGACCAACGCTTTCGAAATAATTGGCGGCAAGCCGTTAAAAGGCGAAATAACGCCTCAGGGTGCAAAAAACGAAGCACTGCAGATACTTTCGGCGGTATTGCTTACCAGCGAAAAGATAACTATAAGCAACATACCCGACATAAAAGATGTAAACAAGCTGATTGAGCTGTTGGGCGATATGGGTGTAAAGGTAGAACGCCAAAAGCCAGATACTTATACGTTTGAAGCCAAAAACATCGACCAAAACTTTTTCCAGTCGGATGCTTTTAAAGCAAAAGGCGGCGGTTTACGCGGTTCTATTATGATAGTTGGGCCGCTGCTGGCACGTTTCGGCAAGGCATCAATACCCAAACCCGGCGGGGATAAAATTGGAAGAAGGCGCTTAGATACCCACTTTTTAGGTTTTGAAAAGTTAGGTGCCAAGTTTAATTATAACCCCGAAGACGGCTTTTTCAATGTTGACGCGTCAAACCTCCAGGGAACGTATATTTTATTAGATGAAGCATCGGTAACCGGCACAGCCAACATAGTAATGGCGGCAGTATTGGCGAAGGGCACTACCACAATTTACAATGCAGCTTGCGAACCTTATTTACAGCAGCTTTGTAAAATGCTTAACCGCATGGGCGCTAAAATTAGCGGCATAGGCTCAAACCTGTTAACTGTTGAGGGTGTTACTGAGCTACATGGCACAGAGCACCGTATGCTGCCAGATATGATAGAGATCGGCTCTTTCATTGGCTTAGCTGCCATGACGGGTTCAGAGATCACCATAAAGGATGTGCAGTATAAAGAACTGGGTATGATACCTGATGTTTTTAGACGCCTGGGTATAAAACTGGAGCTGCGCGGCGACGATATCTTTATCCCGGCGCAGGAACATTACGAGATAGATACTTTTATCGATGGATCTATCATGACCATTGCCGATGCACCATGGCCGGGCTTTACGCCAGATCTGTTGAGCATTGTATTGGTAGTGGCCATACAGGCAAAAGGATCCGTACTTATCCATCAAAAAATGTTTGAAAGCAGGCTATTCTTTGTTGACAAGTTATTAGATATGGGTGCACAGATAATCCTCTGCGACCCGCACCGCGCTACCGTGATAGGGCTTGATAAACAAGTTCAACTACGCGGAATTTCAATGACATCGCCGGATATTCGTGCAGGCGTATCATTGCTAATAGCTGCGCTTTCTGCCCAAGGCAAATCAACCATCTATAACATAGAACAAATAGAACGCGGCTATCAGCATATTGATAAGCGTTTAAAAGCTTTAGGAGCTGACATTAAGAGGATATAGGTAAAAGGCTTCTTTAAGGGTTAAAGGTAAAAGGCGAAAGGTAAAAGGCACTTTTCGCCTTTTTTTGTTTTATTACTGCAAGTGTCCATATGTCTGCAGACGGACAAATTCAAGATTCAAAAAAACCTTTTACCTTTCGCCTTTCACCTTTTACCTCAATTTAAACCTTTTTAGCTTTCACCATTTACCTCAAATTATATATCTTTATCCAAACCCCTACAGTTAAGTGCATGCCTTACCTCAACAGAAGATCAAGCTATAATAACTTTATACTGATTTTTGTATTTGTTAAAATAGCCCTTAACCTGTTGGCTATTTCCCGCTTCGGTTTCCATCGGGACGAGCTCTTGCACCTTGCCCTTGCCGACCATATGGATTGGGGGTACAAGGAGGTTCCCCCATTTATCGCTTTTATTGCTAAAACAACACTCACAATTTTTGGAGATTCCGTTTTTGGAGCACGTATTATTCCCACCATCTGCGCAGCACTGATAGTATGGCTAACCGGGAAACTTACCGTTGAAATGGGCGGTAAAAAATTTGCTATAGCGCTGGCTTGCAGCGCCATGATATTTTCGCCTTCATTCGCTTCAACAGGCTACCTTTTTCAGCCTGTAGTATTCGATCAGCTATGGTGGGTGCTTTTGGTTTGGTTAA
>CAMLFI010000471.1 GCA_946479225.1 uncultured Mucilaginibacter sp.
TAATGTTATCGCTGCCGGATAGGGTAAAGAAAGGGTGATTTTCATCTACCATTTCTAATGTTATTGCAGCCTTGCCATTCTCTAATATGCCAATGTATCTTAAAACTTTGCCATTACTTTCCGCTTCTGCTTTAAGGTTGGCAAAGTAAGCGTCTTCGGCTTTTAATGCCGCGTAAAAATCATCTACCGAAGCAGCATCTAAACAAGCTTGTGGTAAAATGCTGCCTATTTTAACATCATTTGCTTCTAAACTATAACCGGCATCACGGGCCAGGATCAGCATCTTGCGCATGAAGTCGGTGCCCCGCAGGTCATCGCGCGGATCAGGTTCTGTATAACCTTTTTCCTGTGCCAGCTTAACCACATCATGAAAACTTACGTCGCCTTTAAAATTATTAAAGATGAATGATATAGTGCCTGATAATATAGCCTCAATGCGCTGCACACGGTCTCCGCTGTTCATCAGATCCTTTAAAGTGCGGATGATAGGCAGACCTGCACCCACATTGGTCTCGTAAAAGAAATCAACCCCATGCTGGCGTGCCGCATCGCGGAACATTTTATACTGGCTGTATGGCCCTGAATTGCCTATTTTATTGCAGGTTACTATAGATATGGTTGATTCTAAAACATCTTTATAAAATGCAATAGGTTTCTGACTGGCAGTGTTGTCTATAAACACGCAGTTGGGCAAATTCATGCTTTGCATTTTGGCAACGAAGCCGGCCAGATCAGCGGTATCGTGCGATCTTTCCAGTGCTGCTTCCCACTCATCCAGATCAATGCCATCGCTGTTGAAAGCCATTTTACGGGTATTGCTTATGCCTGCAATTTTAACCTGTATGCCATTGTTTTCCTGAAGAAAAGCAGCGTGTCCTTTCAATTGATTAAACAACGTTTTGCCAATATTGCCTGTACCCAAACAAAATGCATGTAGGGTTTTGGTTAACTCAACAAAGAAAGCATCGTGAACGGCGTTTAGCGCTTTGTTCAAATCGCTTGCTGATATGATAACCGAGATATTATATTCTGATGAGCCCTGCGCAATGGCGCGAACGTTTACCCCGTTACGACCAAGTGCGCTGAATAACTTGCCTGACACACCGGGAGTTTCTTTCATATTCTCACCTACAACAGCAAGTATGGCCAGGTCTTTTTCAATTTCAACGTTTTCCAGTTTTTTTGCCATCAGTTCCAGCTCGAACTCATGCTCAATAACCCGGAGAGCCTTTTCAGTATCGCCTGGAGATACCGCGAAAGTAATGCTGTGTTCTGACGATGATTGAGTGATCAGGATAACGTTGATCTGCTCCCGAGCCAGTAAAGAGAACAACCTGCCGCTAAAGCCTGATTTACCCACCATACCACTGCCCTGAACATTCAGTATGCTGATGTTGTTGATAGATGATATGCCTTTAATGGCCAAATTTGATGGCTTGCAATCATGACGAATAAAGGTTCCCTTAAATTCCGGCTCAAAAGTATTGCGGATAACAATAGGGATCTTTTTCATGAACGCCGGGATCATGGTAGGCGGATAGATAACCTTCGCACCGAAATACGATAGTTCCATCGCCTCGGTATAAGTCAACTCAGGCAAGCTGAAAGCCTTTTTAACCATGCGCGGGTCGGCAGTCATCATGCCGTTAACGTCGGTCCATATTTCTATTTCAGACGCGTTAAGGGCCGCAGCAAATATTGCCGCGGTATAATCGCTACCACCTCTGCCAAGCGTTGTAATCTGGCCCTGATCATTACCAGCAATAAAGCCGGTTACAAACAGCATTTTATCTTTATGTCCGTTGTAAAACCCACGGATAACCTGCTCGGTAATTTCGGTTTGCACACGAGCATTGCCAAAACTGTTGTCGGTTTTTATCAGTTCAGACGCGTCAACATAAATAGCTTCAGGAAAATATTGTGCGGCTATCTTGCTTATCATCATGGCAGAGCAGCGCTCGCCGTAACTTAAAACAAGGTCGCGTGTTTTTGGGGTAAGCTCGCGCAGGGTAAGTATGCCCTGCAAAAGCTCTTCTAGCTGATTAAAGTTTAATTTAAGGCGGGTTAAGGCGGGGTTTTGGTTTTGTATCTCCAAAAGTTCCTTCACCACATCAAAATGGCGACGCTCCAGTTCTGCAAGACCGGCAACAAAGTCGTGGCCCTCAGCAGCCTGCTCAGCCATTGACAGCAACAGGTTGGTTACGCCGCTCATGGCAGAAAGCACCACAATAGGTTTTTTGCCCGTGGTTGTCACCTCGTTCTTTAAAATATCAATTAAAGTACTGATGCTCTGACCTGAACCTACGGATGTGCCGCCAAATTTTAAAACTTTCATTTATATTGGATATTAAACAAAAACGCCTTCCCCTGTTTCCGGAGGAAGGCGCTCATGTGGTTTTTTCTTTATCTGGTTACACCATACGATTACCTTCCTCCGATGTTGATGCCGGTGGTAGTAATGGTTGTTGTTATGGTGTTAGTCTTTATCATTATTTTTTGTGTCGCAAATTAAACGGTTAATTTTCTAAATAGCAAAATTAAAGCGTTATTTTTTTATTAAGTCTACAGGCTTTGTATACCTTGTTGGTGCGGGCTATGCTTATAACGCTTAGCGAGACAGCCTGTAGCCAGCTGCGGATCTATATCAACCACTAGCACGCCTGGCACAGTATAAGGTTGATGCGCTACATAACTACCATCAGGCGCTATAACAGTACTGGCACAGTCAGGGTAATCAAAAGCATAATTCGCACTGGCAAAGTAGACACTGTTCTCAATGGAGCGCATCATCATGGCTTTTTCGTAATAGGGGCTGTTCTTAGCGCCCCATTCGGTTGGTGTAATTCCTGATCTGTTGCTGCCTGAGCAATGCGGATGAAAAACTACCTGCGCCCCACG
>CAMLFI010000472.1 GCA_946479225.1 uncultured Mucilaginibacter sp.
GGCCTTTATTTCTTTAAACCCTTCGGGGAATGTAAAAGTAATGCCTGATTTATTCAAAGCTTTATCAAAGGCCTTAAACTGCTGGCTGTTATCCAGGCGGGTACCTTGCGCAACTACGCCTAATGCAAAGCATACCAATAGTATTGCTAATATAAAACGTGTAATTTTTAACAGAATGATATTCATTTATGGTTTAAGTCGCAAAGTATTAGGTGTACGCATATCACTTAGAGTTAAAAACAGACTATAGTTTAAATATAAAAATTAAATAATAAGATTATTTTTAAACTAAGGCGATAGTTAATATGGTAACAAAATTGTTACTTATCCCTTGCGCCTTCATTTTCAAATTTAAGCAGATAGTCCAATATACGTTTTTTAGGATAAAATGGTTTTACTACATCCAAACCCATGCCTTTAACAGCAAAATTCAATAATTCATCTTCCGATAAAGCCTTTACATTTTGTTTATTGGCAAAGTATAGCCCCGCCTCTGTTATGGCACTTAGTGGTATCAGTCCTATCAATTCGCTGCCGGTTGCCTCAACACCGCGGGCTTTTGCCCGTTCAGCAATGGTTTCAAAAACCTGGTGTATGGGGCTAAGGGCGATATCTGTAATATTAGTTGATACCTGCGCGCATTTGTACTCCTCCATGTACCAGCCTATCGCTTTCACGCCCTTCAATAAGCCGGGGATACGCTTTTTTCCATCGTTACTAACGACTACCCGGCCCGATTCGCGTACATCAGCAGCAATTTCGTTGGCTAAATCTACAGAAGTAGCGTTAAGGTTAACATTATAAGCAATTAAAAAATTGCGCGCGCCTATAACTGTAGCCCCTGCCTTCGCATTCATCTCTGCCGGGCCAAAATCAGGTTGCCATCCGGGCTGTGCTATCTTATCAAAAAAACCCTCGTACTCGCCTGATCTGATGACTGAAAGATTACTTCTGTGCTTATCCGGCTGCGAATACTCATACAAATAAACAGGTATTTTCAATTCCGCACCTACCCTTGTGGCTAACTGTCTTGCGTAAACATCAACCTCAGCCAGTGTTATATTACTTACAGGCACAAGTGGGCAAACATCTGTAGCACCCATACGCGGATGCTCGCCTTTTTGCGTGCGCATATCTATCAGTTCCGCTGCTTTTTTAATACAGTTGAAGGCGGCTTCAATAACGGCTTCGGGCTCTCCGGCAAAAGTTATTACAGTGCGGTTAGCATCACGGCCCGCATCAACATTTAGCAATTTAACGCCTGTGGTTTGCGTTATCGCCGCGGCTATTTGTGCTATTACGTCAGCATTAACGCCCTCGCTAAAGTTAGGTACACACTCAATTATCGGTTTCATTGCCCGTGCAAATTTAGATGTTTTGATGTAACATCTCTGTCCAAAATTAGTCTCTATATAACAATAAAGTAAAAAACCTGTTGTTATATTAAAATAGCAAAACATTATTGTAATATTGTTATTCTCAATAAAGAGACAGACAATTTAGACTGTCTTTTTTTGTTTATATTTAATTAGCCTTGTATTAGGCACAAGTATTGTATTGATGTTTGATTTAGTTCCTGATTTTAAGACAGTAAAAAATATGTTTAAAAGATTTTATTTCGTTTTGGTCCTCGGCGCGGCGCTTGCCTGTAATGCGGCACCTTCAAAACCGGTTAAGGTTGATGGCTCGCTAAACTTGGAACCAAACGAACAGCAGAGTACTGCTGTTAAGGCGGTAGCTTCGCTTATATCCGGTTATAACTACAAAAAAGTACTATTGAATGACTCCTTGTCGGCAATTATATATGACCGCTTTTTGAAAAGCATGGACGAAAATCATGTTTATCTTCTGAAATCAGATATTGCAGACTTTGATAAATACAAAACCCAGTTTGATAATGATATTAAAGTAGGCAACCTGAATAATGCGTTTTATATTTTTAATGTATTTCAAAAAAGGTATGCAGAGCGTCAAAACTATTCATTAGCACAATTAAATAAAGATTTCGATTTTACTAAAGATGACGCTTTTGTTTATGACAGGGAAAAACTGCCATGGGCATCACAGGCCGAAATAGATACGTATTGGACACAACGTGTTAAATATGACTTGATCAACTTAAAGTTGGCTAGTGCGGACGTAGTAAAAAACAAAGAAACTTTAAAAAAGCGTTACGAAACGTACCTGTCGCAAAACAGCAAATTACAAAGCGACGATGTGTTCCAGATGTTTATGGACGCCTTTACCGAAGCCATTGACCCGCACACCAACTATTTTAATCAGTTCAACAAGGCTCAGTTTAAAATGGAAATGTCTCGCTCATTGGAAGGTATCGGCGCAACGTTAGAAACCAAAAATGAATTCATCAGTATAAATAGCCTGGTAGCAGGCGGCCCTGCCGATAAAAGCCACCTGGTTAATGTAGGCGATCGTATAGTAGCTGTAGCACAAGGTAAGGATGGGGAATTTCAGGATATTATTGGCTGGAGAATAGATAACGCAATTAAGCTTATACGTGGCAACAAAGGCACAGTTGTGAGATTAAAATTGCTACCACAAGGAAAGGCCGTTTCTGATCCGACCAAAACCGTTGAGATCATTCGCGAGAAGATAGTTTTAAAAGATCAGCTTGCTAAAAAAGAGATCCGTAGCTATCAGCAAAATGGAAAAACCCTTAAGATCGGCATTATAAACGTTCCGGCGTTTTATGTTGATTTTGATGCTGCCCGCGCCGGTAATCCAAATTATCAGAGTACCACTCATGATGTTAAAATAATATTGGATTCGCTTAAACGTGAAAACGTGGATGGTATTGTTATTGATCTGCGCTCAAACGGCGGTGGTTCATTAACCGAAGCTATTTCACTTACCGGC
>CAMLFI010000473.1 GCA_946479225.1 uncultured Mucilaginibacter sp.
ATCTCCAGGTTATCCCATTTCTTTTCTGACGAATACTGCACCTGCGGCCCGAAAGGCAAAATAGAACCGGCTTTAATATATAACGGAATGATATCCAAGGGTGTTTCCCTTGATACTTTGTTGCCTCCAGCCAGTTTCTCGCCGGTCCAGAAATCGTACCATGATGTACCTGCAGGGAGGTAGGTTTCCTGAGATTTTACCGTACTAAAGTCTTCCGCGTTGGTGGTGGCACTCAGCGCTTTGGTGTACATCCCTTTAGTTACAGGATTTACCAATATGGATTTGCCGAACATGTATGCGTTGGTTGAATTCCATACATTCTTATCAGCAGCAAAATCCATAAACAGCGCTCTCATCATGCTGGATTGATGAGCGGTTATATCCCATGACGCAGAATAGATGTAAGGCAAAAGTCTGTAACGTAAATTGATATATTTCTCAGCAGCATCATAAACTTTATCCCCTTTTTTACCAAATTGATAGATTTCTCTTGGTGCGTCAGCTCCGTGCGAACGCATTAAAGGAGTGAAGGCCCCAAACTCCATCCAACGTGCATAAAGTTCCCGGTAATCAGCATCTTCAAGCTTTTTTGGGTATTTTGTCAGGAAGAAGCCACCGATATCAGCGTTCCAATACGGGATGGCGCTTAATGAAAAGTTTAACCCTGTAGGGATCTGCTTTGCCAGTGTTTCCCATGAAGATGTAATATCACCCGACCATGTGTTGGCTGCATAACGCTGCTGACCAGCAAATGCCGAACGGGTCAAAATAAAAACACGCTTATCTGAGCTCGTAGCGCGTTGGTGATCATAAACCCCGCCAACCCCCATCAACGGATAGGCATTACGTACTTTGCGGAAAGATCCCATATAGGTTTTTATATCAAGGTCTGTAGGTTTAGCGCTAAGGTGATCCGGCTCGGTAGAATCCATCCACCATCCGTCTATACCAAAGGGAAATAAGCCTTTGTTAAGGTAGCTCCAATAAATATCGCGTGCCTCGGGGTTATAAACGTCATATGGTCGCACGCCGGAAGGATAATCCTGTTTTGGAGGCCATATTTCTGATCCTGACTCGGGCCAGGTATGAAAATCAAGCAGCATATTCTTTGCTTTCATGTCCTTATACGGCTTGGTTTCCGGGCCAAATGAGGACCAGATAGAGATCATCAGATGCGCGTTTAAATTATGCACCTCATTCATCATTCTCCGCGGATTTGCAAAATCTACATTCAAAAACTCCATTGAGTTCCACAGGTAATTATTGCCCCAGTATTGCCAATCCTGTACAATTCCGTCAAGCGGCACACCTAATTCACGGTATTTCTTTACAACGCCAACTGTCTCGTCCTGAGTTTTATAACGCTCTTTACTTTGCCAAAAACCGAAGGTCCACAAAGGCAACATAGGCGCTTGCCCGGTAAGATCGCGCATTTGGGCAATGACGCCGTCGGTGCTCTCACCGTTTAAGAAATAGTAATCAACCCCCTCGCCAACGTCTGATGAAAAGAAAGTTTCATTCGCTGTATCGCTGAAGGTGGTGGGCGAGTAATTATCCCAAAAAATGCCGTATCCTTTTATAGACTGCAAAAAAGGCACAACGTCTTCCGTATTACCCTGCATCATGTTCTTATATACCTGGTTGCGCTGGTTCAGGTTACCGCGCTGATGTTGACCTAAGCCGTAAACAGCTTCATCTTTATCCAAAACAAACGATTGTGCAACGGTAAGCGTTTTACTGCCCGCATCATCAAAAGGCTTAAAAGTGGCACCGTCCGGTTTCTCTTTTAATAATACCGATCCCTTAATAGTGGCATAAGAAACAGACCCTGTTTTGAGGTCGAGTGTAACTTTTAATCTGGTGCTCGCAATGTCGAGCGCATCGCCGCGCTTGTTAAGTTTTACAGGCGTTTGCCCGGGCTTTTTAACCACCGAAAGGCTCGCCTGCTTAAACGTTTGGCCAGATGGTGTTTTTGTGATCCGAACTATATCCGGACTGTAAAACTGTATCTCTATTGCCTGATCTTTTATCACGGCTTTAGCGCCAAGCGTAGTTGGCTGATAGGTTTGAGCACTACATACTATAGGGCAGGCAGCAGCCAAAACAAGGACTGCTTTAAAAACTGATCTTAACATTGATGTTAGTATATTGGTTGTATCCACTAAGATACAATTAAGCTTCATTATTTTAATATAAAACCTATCCGTTTATGATAATTACGCTAGCGTTTGCCGGTAAAAGTTTCAATTTTTTTCACTCGATTACTGTTCCAAAAAATATAAAGGGTGTAAAAGCTGTTGACGGTACTAAATGCTTGATTTTTAGTACTTATGTATTTTAGCGTGGAACAGTTTGGAACACTTTTCGGCCATTTTTTAGGCTTTTTTTAACGGGATTTGGAACACTTTGGAACATTTTGGAACACCCAAAAAGAAAATTTGGAACAACAAAAAGGCCGCATCATTTTTATCATGATACGGCCTCGTCTCTATGCAATAACGTGCATTACTTTAATACAAATCCTTCGGGCTTCAACCTGTCAAATTCATCAGGTTTACCAGCCGATAACTGTAGTCCCTTGGCATTAGATTTAACGCCACCTTTTGGCACCTCTATACCTGCTGTCCATAAAATAGCGTTCAGCACAAACCGGCGGTAATTTTCATTAAGCAAAGCCGAATGATAATCCATCCCACCCCAAAGTACACCACGTGCGCCGTTTTTGTCGTAAGCTGTCGCGATGCCAAGCGGGTCGGAAACGCCCTGATTGCTCCTTTGTATGGTACCGGTGAGCAGATCTGTACGATAAGGATCGCCCGGATTTACAACCATTCTTGAAAATATCTC
>CAMLFI010000474.1 GCA_946479225.1 uncultured Mucilaginibacter sp.
GATTTGGAGATGATCTTCGCGCATACGAAAAAGCTGACAGAAAATAAGTGATCTTGTAGCCCAGTTTTTTGTTGTGAATTATCAATGGCTGGTTTGCCTTAGCTGCTAATGTGCGTTTATGATAAGTAAAGTTGATAACCTCCGGGTTAATTATTATACAATCTCCGTTGCGTGAACCAATGAATTGGGTTAAAAACATTTTCATATACTTTTCCCGGCTCTTATCTCCAATAATCACTTCACGTAAAACCTGGGTACGTGGACTTAACTTTACAGTTAAAGTTTTGCCGTTGTAATTACCTATTGTGTCTGACTGATAACCCAGGCTGCTTACAATCAATGCTTTTTTGGTTTCGTTGGTATATAATATAAATTCGCCCTGTGCATTTGAGGTAGTACCTTTTGACAAGCCATCTAAATATATGCTCGCACTACGAATAGGTTTGCCCGTGCTGGCATCAACCACAGTACCTTTAACAACTTGTGCATGTGCATAAGCTGTTAAAAGCAAAAAAGCAATAGCTGAAAATAAGGCCTTTATCATTATTAATTATTAATCGGATATCGGCTCCGAAGGCTCAAAATCAACCGGCAACAGCACATTTACCCGTTGCTCGCCCATTTTACCACTCCATATCAGGTTACTTTCGTTATAACTATTGGGGGTTAGCGGCACCGCATCAGCCCGCCTTTCAAAGGTTATTTCGCCGCTTTCAAAGTTTACTTCGGAACGATCAAAACCGTTATATGTAATACCCGCGCCAGCCTGCCTGAAAAATACCTCGTGTCGTTGTGGACGATGATGTTGTTTAATAATTGCTCCTTATTCGCTCTTATATTATTAAGAATAAAATCAAATTTTTTTAGCTTGTGGTAATTAGAATCCAGGTTATTATAGCCATACACAAAATTGTTTTTTTTTCTGTCATTCTCCAAATTATACCAATCCACCCCCGCCGATGCTAAACGTATAAAATGCATTCGCGATCCATAATAGGCCTTATCACGGGCTTTACGTATTTTTTTTATCTCGGCGGTTGTCAGGCCCAGGGTATCCTCCTCAAAAACATAATTGCCCTTATACGATGTTTCCATGAGGTCTGATATTTCCCAGGGATAAGATGTTTGCACGGGCGAATACGAAAAAGCCGACAAAAAATAAGTGATCTTGTAGCCCAATTTTTTATTATGAATTATCAATGGCTGGTTTACAGTGGCTTCTAATGTTTTGTTTTTTTGATGATAAGTAAAGTTGATGTCGTCCGGGTTAATTATTATACAATCTTTGTTGCGCGAACCAATGAATTGGGTTAAAAATATTTTCATCTGTTTTTCGCGGGTCGTTACTATATGTCCAACCATCACTTCACGTAAAACCTGGGCACGCCGGCTTAATTTTACAGTTAAGGTTTTGCCGTTGTAATTACCTATTGTGTCTGGCTGATAGCCCAGGCTGCTTACAATCAATGGTATTTTGGTTACATTGGTATATAATGCAAACTCGCCCTGCGTATTTGAAGTGGTGCCTTTTGATAATCCGTTTAAATAAATGCTTGCATTAGGAATAGGGTTGCCCGTTGTGGCATCAATCACTTTACCCTTTATAACTTGCGCGCTAACACCTATTGATATAAGTATAAACACGGCAAAAAAACATCCTATTGATATTTGCTGTTTCATTTTTTCGACGATAAACGTCCTTAAATTACGGCTTCGCGGCCAGTGTGTAGGTTGCAGTAAAATAGGTCGGCGTCATATCATACTCATGTCCCCGGGGAACAACCTGCTCTGTAGCAGCCCCAAAAAGGCTGCCGCCGCCCACTACTTTGACGCTGGGATCCATCCCGTTTACGGTTATCCCATAGTTAAACGTGCCTTTATCATTGATGAGCTGACGGATATATTTTAACGGGAAAGCCAGCTCTAATGTATAAATTTTGTCCTTGGTTACGTTTTGGGCCATAACTATACCCGCATCATTATAAACAGGCACAGTTCCCTCCGCAAATTCCTTTATACCTGTAACCTTTATCAACTTAAGTTGTCCGTTTATTCTTTTGTTGATCATAGCTACCACATCGTCTTCCAGTGCACCCGATGTCTTCATAGCATAATTAATTTGTACCGAGGTCCAGGGTATTATTGGATAAGTTACCTTGACCGGCGTTAGGGTTGAATTCTTATCCGTGGCACTAACGGATAAAGTTATACCCCCATCCAGCATCTTTTGTATAACCTCAACTTCTGTTGCCTGGCAAACCAGGTACAGGTTATCTGCATCGTTAGCCAAAGTGTATGACATTTCGGTAGCACGGTTGTACGCCTGAAAAGTGCCGTTCCATTCAGTGGCCTTGCCATCGGTTTTAATTCCGGCGGGAGCAAAAACGCTGGCTTCCTGTTTGTTGGGTAATTTTTGCGCGCATACTATATTATGCATACCTATTAGCGCGGCTGATGCTAAAACATACTTTATATTCATTGGTAATTGGTTTGGTCGGTACCAATCTACGAAAAGTTCGTAAAAAAACAAGGATCAACTACATTTTTATATTCCCAATATGGGAACTTATACTTATATTTGCTTATGCGGATAATCTCCAGAAGCACGCTACGAAATTTTTGGGAAAGACATGCTGATAGTGAGCAGGCCTTAAAATCGTGGTATCAGGAAGCAGAAAGAAATAAATTGAGTTCGCCAAACGATATAAAAAATGAATATCCAAGTGCAAGTATACTTGCCGATAACCGGGTAGTCTTTAACATTAAAGGCAACTCATACCGGCTGATTGTTAAGATTAATTACAATTACGGAGTTATGTGGATACGTTTTATAGGCACCCACGCAGA
>CAMLFI010000475.1 GCA_946479225.1 uncultured Mucilaginibacter sp.
GGTTTAACTGAAGAATCGCGCAATTGCATATCTAATATAAGGCCGCTGGGACTTAACAGCACCGCCGCCGCTAAAAAGATCTTTTACATTGTACATGAGGCCTTCAAAAACAAACTGACTGGCATCGGTTTAAAAGACAATGAAGGGACGCTGAACTTTTAAGAGGCCTTTTTGGGCTTTATTTCTTCCAATGTCCCGCTAAAAGAAATTGGCTGCCGGTTCAGCAAAGTTAATTGCAAATTGGCATACCCGCTTTCGCTAACTGTTAATTGCATTCTTACAACATCGCTTGGCGCACGGGGCTGCAAATTAAGGGGCTTAAAAAGTATCTGGATGTTCCCGTTCTTCTTTTCGGTAACTGTATAATCAAACTTGGTAGTTGTAAATTTCACGCCGCCCTCCTGTGGGTTTAGCGGTGCTGTATATGCCACGCCATAATAGGGCAGATACGCAGTCAGCGTGTCGTTAGAAAGCGTTAGGTCATACGTGCTCGTAAGGGGAATGGAAGCGCCGCTCGCCCCCATCGATAAACTGCTCGTCGGTATAGATGAACCGCTCATTGGCTGCGCGAAGTTGGCCTTAAAAACATAATTCTTACTATCAACAATGCGCTTAAGGTCGGCAATTTTTTGAGCTTTCTTTTCGGCTTTGGTGGTTTGCGCAGCACTTGGCCCGATAGAAAAAAAGCAAACAAGCAGCGCGCAAGAAATATTTAATAAGCTTTTCATATCTGGTAATTTAAGGTTAAAAAGAAGGGCAGCAGACGATCATATAAAATTAAATAAAAAACAGCATAAACAAAAAAGCTGCCCTTGTTGAATAGGACAGCTTTCGTATTAAAAAGTTTAATATAATTATATCAGGTTAACGCTGCGATTAACAAACTCCGTCAACTCGGCACCGGTTAGCAATCCTTGAGATAAAAGCGCCAGATCAAATGCCTGTTTAGCCAATTGCGACTGCAATTCTTCGTTCTCTTCCTGCGCAATGCGGCTTACCAGTTTATGATTTCCGTTAACAACTACATTGTAATTATCGGGCATGTTGCCATAAAAGCCCATGCCGCCGCCCATGGCAGCCATGTCTTTCATACGGCGCATAAACTCGTTCATGGTTACGGTTACAGGTAATTCATCCGGACTTAAGCTTTCCAACTCAACTTTGTAAGCAGGTTTGCCTATAGCTTTATCAAAAACGGTTTTTACTTTGGTTGCCTGTTCTTCGGTTAAAACATGAGCAGGTGCATCCTCTTTTTTGATCAGCTTGTCCGCCACATCAGAGTCAACACGTTTAAGAGATGTTTTGTCCAGTTTTTGTTCCAGGTGACTGATGAAGTGATTATCAATAGGCGAGTTCATCAGCAATACATCATAACCCTTTTTATTAGCCGATTGGATAAATGCATCCTGTTTGGCAGCATCGTTGGTATATATGTATACTATCTGGCCGTCTTTGTCTGTTTGTTCCGGTGATACTTTGTCTTTGTATTCTTCCAGCGTAAAGTTTTCTTTTGCGGTATTGGTTAGCAATACAAAGTCTTTAGCCTTATCATAAAACTTGTCTTCACTAATAAAGCCATATTTTACAAACATGCCAATATCGGTCCATTTCTCTTCGTAAGCTTTACGGTCTGCCTTGAATAATTCAGCCAGTTTGTCGCCTACTTTTTTGGTGATGTAGCTGTTTATCTTTTTAACGTTACTATCGGCTTGTAAAAAGCTGCGCGATACGTTAAGGGGAATATCAGGCGAATCAATCACACCATGCAGCAGCATTAAAAATTCAGGCACTATGTCTTTCACCTCATCAGTAATAAATACCTGGCGAGAGAACAACTTGATCTTATTGCGCTGCATCTCGAAATCGTTTTTCAATTTCGGGAAGTACAAAACACCTGTTAAATTAAATGGATAGTCAACATTCAGGTGGATCCAGAATAACGGCTCCTCGCTGAATGGATATAGTTGTTTATAGAAATCAAGATAATCCTCATCCTTCAAATCAGAAGGTGACTTGGTCCAGATCGGGTTAGTGTCATTTACAATGTTATCAACCTCAACTGATGTATATTTTGGTTTGCCTTCTTCATCAACGCCATCCTCAACACTTTCTGTTTTTGTACCGAATTTGATTGGTACGGGTAAAAAGCGGCAATATTTATCCAGTATTTCCTGTAAGCGATGCTTGCTTAAAAATTCTTCAGATTCTGCATTGATATGTAATGTTATCTCGGTTCCTCTCTCTTCCAGTTCACCAACGCCTATTTCGAACTCGGTGCTGCCATCGCAAACCCAGTAAGCTGGCTCGGCACCTTCCTGGTAGGATAGTGTTTGAATTTCTACCTTATCGGCCACCATAAAAGCGGAGTAGAAACCTAAACCAAAACGACCGATGATCTCGTTGGCATCTTTGGCTTCTTTAAATTTCTCCATAAACTCGGTAGCGCCCGAGAATGCTATTTGATTGATGTATTTTTTGATCTCTTCGGCGGTCATACCCAAACCACGATCAGATATGGTAATTGTTTTTGCAACCTCATCAAAAGCTACTTCAACGCGTAGGTCACCCAATTCGCCGTTGTATTGGCCTAATGATGCCAGGCGTTTAATTTTTTGAGAGGCATCAACAGCGTTTGATACCAGCTCGCGCAAAAATATCTCGGTATCCGAGTATAAAAATTTCTTAATGATCGGGAAAATGTTCTCGGTGTGTATCGAGATCGTTCCTTTTTCTTGCATAGTTCTATAAATTATTTTGTCGGTTAATATTCAAGTATCAACCCTGCCTATCAATGCTTGTTCCAAAAGCGGGTTTGTTGTCAAATTGGCAGATGAA
>CAMLFI010000476.1 GCA_946479225.1 uncultured Mucilaginibacter sp.
GGGTCGGCCGCAACGGGTTATTTTCCATTAACACCATGTTCTCTTTAGATCCTTTCCTGGTTGGCAACGGGGGCTACCCACTGCTTTATCAAACAGGTGAGAGCTATAAAGGCAATATTTTGGTTGACCGCCAGCACCCGCATGATCTGTTTGCTCAGCTTAGTCTGGCCTACACACATAGGGTGGCTAAATCTACAGACCTTTCCTTATCAGTAGGCTATCCAAGTGAACCCGCATTAGGGCCTCCGGTTTTTATGCATCGATTGTCTGGCTGGAATACTCCTGACGCACCATTAAGTCACCACTATCAGGATGCCACACACATTGCATTTGGCGTGGCTACTTTAGGTTTAAGGCATAAAAATTTCAAATTAGAAGGATCCGTTTTTACCGGTCGCGAGCCTGATGAATTCCGCTATGGCTTTGATAAGGCCCGGTTTGATTCTTACTCAGTGCGTTTGTCATACAACCCAACCTCGCAATGGGCATTCCAGGTTTCAAACGGCTGGCTGCATAATCCGGAAGAAGCCCATCCAGAAAATGTTAACCGCTTTACCGCATCGGCCATACACACTAAAATGCTTAGCTCAAGCAGTTATGTGGCAACCACATTGGTTTATGGTCAAAACAAACACGCCGGCCATGGCGAAGCAGAGCCATCTGTACTATTGGAAAGCACCATGCAGTGGAACAAAGCAGCACTATATGGAAGGTATGAATTTGTACAGAAAGATGCCGAGGCGCTCGACCTTGAGAGTGCTCTGCCCACCAACCCAAAGCTAAATATCAACGCTATAACTTTAGGCACCAATTATATATTAGGAACGTTTAAGCAAACCAATATAACTGCCGGGGTGCAGGGCACTTTAAACATTTCGCCCGGACCAGTTAAATATATTTATGGCACTGCGCCGGTGGCCGTGCAGGTTTATCTGCGGATTAACCCCAGTATGCTAAAGATGGGCAGGCCACGTAAAATGATAATGGATATGGACATGTAGTTGCCGAGCATAAACCTAAGCGCCATGACGAAACGGATTCGTCATGACGTTTAGGTTTTATATATCCATCACTTCCTTTTTCTTTTTTGTCCGCATTCGCTTAGGTACCAGTTCCAGTATCTCATTCTTGAGCGCTTCAATCATACGGCGCTTCAAAAAATTCTTCTGAATAACAATGCTCACCTCCCGCGCAGGTTCAGGCGATTTAAAGTACCGCACTTTCTCCATTTGCTTTTCGTTCATATCGGCCAGGGCCAGTTCAGGTAATATAGTAGCGCCATTGTTTTGTTCCACCATCCGCTTTAATGTTTCAACGCTACCAGTATTGTATTCAAAATGCTGAAAGCCTTGCGTTGATTTCCGTCGCTGACAAATATTAAGCACCTGCTCGCGCATGCAATGCCCCTCGTTCAATACCCAGATCTCCTCCATGTCAATATCATCAGGCGTTATGTTTTTCTTTTTTGAGAGTTTGCTATTCTTTGAGGCGTAAGCCACAAAATTCTCGTAAAAAACCGGGATCTCCTTTAATGCGCTCTCCCGTAAAGGGGTAGACAGTATCCCGCAATCCAGCGTGCCTAATTTCAACTGCTGAATGATCTGCTCGGTGGTTTGTTCCCAGACTGCCAGTTTTACCTGCGGGTACCTTTCAATAAAGCCTTTTATCACTTTAGGCAATATATAAGGCGATATGGTCGGAATGATACCCACTTTCAATTCACCGGAAAGCTCGCGCTGCCTGTCGGATATGATCTCTTTTATCTTCTCACTTTCCCCCAATAACACCCTTGCCTGCTGAATGATATCAACGCCTATCTCAGTTGGGGTTACGGGCTGCTTGCTGCGGTCGAAAAGTTTTACGCCCAGCGTGTCTTCCAGCTTTTGCACCTGCATACTTAGTGTAGGCTGCGTAACAAAACACTTCTCAGCTGCTACTACAAAACTGCGGTAAGTATCAACCGCAACTATGTATTCTAATTGAACTATCGTCATATAAACAAAATCTATTGTAAATGTAATAATAAATTGATTCAATCTATAATGGCGTTATTTATCTTGGTTTTCATCGGAATTTATTTTTAATTGAGCCCATTTATACATTTTACTAAAAATATTGGCATTTAAAATCTGTTTGTTATATTTAATTTTTATTTACCGATATGGAAACCTCAACACTAAAAAGATGCGCCTGGTGCGGCACCGACCCATTATACATGAAGTACCACGATGAGGAGTGGGGCAGGGAAGTTCATGATGATAATATATTGTTTGAGTTCCTGGTATTGGAATCTGCACAGGCGGGTTTAAGCTGGATCACTATTCTGCGCCGTCGCGAAAACTACCGCAAAGCATTTGCTGATTTTGACGTGCAAAAGGTAGCCGCTTTTACAGACGAAGATGTAGAACGCCTGATGCAGGACACGGGTATTATTCGCAATCGCTTAAAAATACTGGCTGCCATAAGCAATGCTAAACTGTTTATCGAAGTTCAGAAAGAGTTTGGCTCCTTTGATAAATACCTGTATAGCTTTATGCCTGATGGCAAATCCATAAATAATACCAATGGATCAACTCCTGCCAGTACGCCTATATCTGACGCTATCAGCAAAGACATGAAAAAGCGTGGTTTTAAGTTTTTCGGAACTACTATTTGCTACGCCCATATGCAGGCTACCGGCATGGTTAATGACCATGTGCCGGTGTGTTCATTTAAATAAATTAAATAGCAATGGCTGATAAGAGCATTCCTTTACATCACCTTAAACACAGAGCCGACAATGGCCTTGAAATGCGGCACTTTAACTTAAATGATGAGCCAAAGGAAATGG
>CAMLFI010000477.1 GCA_946479225.1 uncultured Mucilaginibacter sp.
GGGTATTTTCCCATTGTATCTGCATTACGCAGTCTTCTTCCTTAACATTGGCAAACTGTATAGTAAGCGTTTCAATTTTATTAGCTAGCCTGGTTGGCTTTACTTTAAAACGTAGCAGATCTTGCTTTTCATTATAAGCATACGCGCCCCATTGCTGAACCTCTTTATTAAAAATAATGGTCCACTCACCAGCACCCGGTATACTGAATAGCGAGTAGGAGCCAGGTGCAATGGCATGGCCTTCTACCCAAACTGTATCTGTTAAGGAAACTACCGTAGCGTTATTGGCACCGGTCCGCCACACTGTGCCATAAGGTTCAAGGTCGCCAAACACCTTTCGGCCCTTTGTATTTGGGCGGTAGTACTTTATTGAAATGGTACCTAGTCCAAAATCCTGCTCAATGCGTTGGCCGGGGCTTGCTGCGGGGATTTTAAATTTTAGCTCCTGAGCGGCAGCGCTGTTAAGCAGCAGGCCTGTAAGGGTTGCAATTAGCAACGCGGATATTTTAATAGCTTTCATAAAATTTTAATTGGGTAATTTTTTATTTAATAAGTTTTCCAAATTCTTCAATTTCGATGCCCAGAACTGATCAAAGTAGGTGAGCCAGGCATGCAGCTCTTCAAAGCCGTCTTTTTTTAATGTGCAATACCGCTCACGACCGATATCCTCAATGGCGATAAACCCTGCAGTATGTAATATTTTAACATGTTTGGAAACCGCCGGTCTGCTCATATCAAAGTTATCGGCCAGATTGTTAATGGTCAAACTGTCCTGCGATAGCAGCATCAGCATTTTACGCCTGCTGGGATCGCCTATTACCTGGAAAGCATCAAGCGTTGGTATGGCCATGTTGCGCAGCTTTTAACAGGTTATCAAATTTTTGGAATTTCTCTACCCAACCATGCATTAGGCCGTTGTAGAAATCAAGATTTTCCTCTTTTGCGAATCCCCGATGATCCAAAAATACTTCCGTGCCATTATCCTTCGGCTGCAGATCCCACGTTACTACTGATTCCAAAGTGATCTTCCCCTCGCCGGGGCCGCTCAGCCAGGAGTAGGAGAGTTTTTTAAGCGGATCTATCTCCAAAACCTTACAGTGAAATATGCCATCGAAATCAAGGCTCGCTATCGGCCCTGTTCTAAATTGAAAATCATGCCCAACAACGGGTTGAAAATCATTCTTCATGAGCCATTGTGCCATAAGCTCAGATGTGGTTAAGTATTCCCAAACCATCTCTATCGGATGTGAGAAAAAATACTGGTGTTTAATAACTTTTGCCATAATGAGTAACTTTTAAGTTACTCAAATGTATAAGTAACTTCTGAGTTACGCAAATTTATTTTAAAATATTTTAAAATAAATTGATTTATGGCATCAACCATGCCAATTTAACCCGTTAAACAGTGTAGAATTCAATGAAATATTGTGTAATTTGGTGAAGCCATTATAGAGCCCTAAATGCAGTATTTTATGAAACTAATTAACTCTTATTTATGCTTTATACTGGCTGCATTTAGCTGGTGCAATGTATCTGCTCAACAAATAAAGGTAAACCATCAGTCTGGTCGCCTTGAGATCCGGTCGGCGGGTAAGGGCGCTTTGCGCGTAACCTTAAAGCCCGTTTCGTATAAGCAGCCATTCCCGGAAAACCCCGCCATTGTTGATCGCGATTATGGCAAAGCCTTACTGAGTATTACCAACGTTAATGGTCCAATGCAAAGAATAGTGGGCGATTTAAAAGTTACAGTAACCGCGTCACCTCTAACCATAACCGTTTCAAATAAAAATGGCGTGCTTATCCAAAGGATAACGATGGAAGCCGACGGCAAGCTGTCGTTCAAGCTAAATAATGGTCCCGTGTTCGGTTTGGGCGAAGGAGGGCAAGCGCCCGAAAAGAGAGTTGACTGGCGCACGCTTCCGGTTCAATATGATCGTAGGGGCAGGTACTATAAGATGCAGCCCCGGTGGCAGCGCGATGCCTATGGCTCCCGTAATCCGGTGGCATTGTTGGTGAGCCCGGGCAACTGGGCCATATTTGCCGCGGCTCCTTGGGTAGAGGTTGATCTTACTGCTGCAGACAAAGGTGTTTTTATTCCTTGGAAGCCAACCGGCAAGGAAGATCAGCCACAAACATTAAGTAACCAGGGCTTGAATTTGGGCAAGGGCTTGCCTCCTATTGATAAAATTGTGCCGGGTTTGTATGATGTTTTTGTATTTGACGCTCATGACCCGACCGAATTTGCTAAAAACTTTTCGAACATCACGGGTCCCGCGGTGCTGCCACCCAAATGGGCGTTGGGTTACATGCAATCTCATAGAACTTTACAGGACGATAAGCAGATGGTGGGGATAGTAGATACTTTCCGCACAAAAAAAATACCCGTTGACGCAGTAATTTATTTAGGTACGGGATTTACCCCGCGCGGCTGGAACAAGCAGCAACCCTCGTTTGAATTTAATCCTGCTGTATTTAAGCGTTCGCCCGAAGAAGTATTAAGCGACCTGCATGCGCGTAACGTTAAAGTTGTACTCCACATGGTGCCGTGGGACAGGGATAAACTGCCCAACCTGCATGGTAATATTCCCGCTAAACCGGGCGAAACTGTTGACGGATCGCATATACAGAACTATTGGAACGAACATGTACCGGTAATGAAGGCTGGTGCAGATGCCTTTTGGCCCGACGAGGGCGATTGGTTCAACTTGTCTGAGCGCATTAAACGCCACCAACTTTATTACCAGGGGCAATTGTCTTACGCACCTAACACCCGCCCCTGGAGTTTGCAGAGAAACGGTTATCCCGGCATAGCGCAATGGGGTGG
>CAMLFI010000478.1 GCA_946479225.1 uncultured Mucilaginibacter sp.
AACGAGGCGCATGCAGCTATTGCAAACGCTTTAAGGGTAGCGGTAAAACGGCAGCTAATTGCAGATGCACCAATTGGGGTATTTTTAAGCGGGGGTATAGACTCCAGTTTGCTTACGCTGCTTGCCGCTAAAGAAAAACACGACCAACTAAAAACGATCTCTATTTTCTTTAATGAAACGGCTTATGATGAGCATGCTTTTCAGAAAATAGTGACAAACGAAATATCAGGACAAAATTTCTCGCACCTGATAACACAGCAAGAGTTTAATGGTTGTTTACCTGATATTGTAACTGCAATGGATATGCCCACTACTGATGGCATTAACACGTGGTTTATCAGCAAGTATGCCAATCAGGATGGATTAAAAGCTGTTCTCTCCGGTCTGGGTGCCGACGAGCTTTTTGGGGGCTATCCGTCATTTAAAAGAGTGGGACTTATTCAGGCACTGCAAAAGTTACAGCCGTTCTTATTTAAAGCCGCGGGTGTATTGAGCGATCGATATAAGAAAATATCCTATTTAGCCAACCCCGGTCCGCTTGCTTTATATTTAGCAATGAGGGCTATTTTTACATCTGCAGACATTGCCAAACTGCTCGATTGCGATGAAGAACAAGTTAACCACGAACTTTTTGGGCTAAATATCGGTTTAGAAAAAAGCCTTCGGAACGAAGAGCTGGCATCGTGGCTTGAAAGCAACATATACATGCAGAATCAGTTGCTGCGCGATACCGACGTGATGAGCATGAGCCACGGGTTAGAGGTAAGAGTTCCCTTTCTAGATGAAGATTTCCAGAGGGCTGTACATAGCATCTCACCATCTCTGCTGTTTAATAAAGCCCAGCCCAAAAAATTACTGATAGAAAGTTTTGAAAATGTTTTGCCCCGGGCCGTGTGGGACAGACCTAAAATGGGATTTTCATTCCCGTTGCAACATTGGATGCAAACCCATAGTCAGATCGGTGATGAAAACTTTTACACCGGCAATTACGCTAAAAGCATCATCAGAAATTTTAAAAACAACAAAACGCATTGGTCAAAGGCATTTGCGCTTTATTTGACCCAATTGCATGCGTAATAAGATAGCGCTTTTTAGTTTGCAAACTTTCAGCACTACCGGTGGCATCCAAAAAATGACCCGCACGTTGGCTTTTTGTATGAACGAGATAGCTGTGCGGCACAAATTTGATTTCGCCTTATGGTCTGTTTATGACCGTACCGAAGACCTTATGCTCAAATATTTGTCTGCGGGCAATTTTAAAGGCTTCAGCGCCAACCGCATCCAATTTATTATAGCGGCAATTAAACTGGGCCGGCAATGCGACACAATAATTTTAAGTCATATTAATTTAGCCATTGTAGGCCTTGCAATAAAACTACTTAATCCAAAATGCCGCGTTATGCTTATTGCTCACGGCATTGAAGTTTGGCGGCCGGTAAGTTTGTTCAGAAAATTATTTCTGAACAATTGCAATAAGATAATTTGCGTGAGTCAGTTTACCCGCGCTGAAGTTGTGAGATGGCACAAAGTAAATCCGGCTAAATGCGCAGTTTTAAATAACGCCATAGATCCCTTTATGAAATTACCGGCTAACCTTGGCAAACCGGCTCATTTGTTAGAACGTTATGGTTTAACACCGCAACATGACATTTTATTTACCCTTACGCGGTTGGCCAACACCGAGCAATATAAAGGGTATGACCAGGTAATAAGAGCCTTAAGCAAATTAAGGCTCAAATTTCCGGGAATAAAGTATGTTTTAGGCGGACAATATGACAAGGAAGAGAAGCAGCGTATAACAAACTTAATTGAAAAGCAAGGTGTTAAAGATTTGGTAATTTTATCGGGATTTATAAGTGAAGAGGAATTGACCCAACATTTTTTAATGGCTGATCTGTTTATATTACCAAGTAAAAAAGAAGGATTTGGGATAGTTTTTATTGAGGCGCTGGCCTGTGGATTGCCCGTAATTTGCGGCAATACTGATGGCAGTTTGGATGCCATAAAACAGGGTAAATTAGGTACGGCTATTAATCCCGATGACCCGGATGAGTTACAGACCGAAGTATTAAAATATCTGGAAAACAGGTTTAGCGTTGCCGAACGTGGCCATTTACAGCAAGAATGTTTAAGCTATTTTAATAGCGATAGTTATACACAGCAACTTGAAAAGCTACTTATAAATGAACGATAGTACCCAACAAGAATGGGATATTGAAATTACCGCGAAAAGCCAGGCGCTGCGCCTAGGCCTAAAAGACGTTTGGCAATATCGCGACCTGCTTTTACTATTGGTAAGGCGAGATTTTGTGTCATTTTATAAGCAGACCATTTTAGGGCCAATTTGGTTTTTTGTGCAGCCCGTTATAACTATCTTAATTTATACCATAGTTTTCGGCACCCTGGCAGGCATACCTGTTGATGGAGTACCAAAGCCGCTGTTTTACCTGGCGGGTACAATTATCTGGAATTACTTTTCTGAATGTATAACCAAAACATCAACGGTATTTAAAGATAATTCGGCTATGCTTGGTAAAGTTTACTTTCCGCGGCTTATTATGCCATTGAGTATTGTGGCATCAAACCTCATCCGTTTTGGTATACAGTTTATGCTTTTTATCATTCTGCTCGCGGGTTATAGCATCTCGGGGACAGATTTTGCACCCAACGCATACCTGCTACTTTTGCCTTTATTAATATTACTTGTTGCGGCGCTGGGCCTGGGCTTGGGCATGCTTATATCTGCAGTGACCACTAAATATCGCGACCTGGCGTTCGTAGTATCATTTGGCGTGCCCTTGCTTATGTATA
>CAMLFI010000479.1 GCA_946479225.1 uncultured Mucilaginibacter sp.
ATTTCAAACATAGCAAAAGCCGCAAATTATATTTGTGGCTTTTTTTATTTCCGCTCGCGATATGGAATACTATTTGCTACAATCCACTAGCAGGTTCCATCTGTCAATTATTTCCGTTTCTCATCGCTTTTAGTGGCTTTTTAGCACAAAGATTTCTTTTTTCTTTTTTAAAAACACAGGGGGTGCCGTGCTGTTAAAATATTATAAAGAAAATTTATTAATCAATAATTACTAAAATATTTATTTATGAAAGCAGCCGTCTTCCACAAACCGGGTGATATTCGTTACGATAACATGCCCGACCCGCGTCTTGAACAGGCAACTGATATAATACTGAAAGTAACCTCCACAGCTATCTGCGGTTCTGATCTCCACATTCTGAGCGGTGGAGTGCCACAACCCGAGCCAATGATAATGGGGCACGAGTTTATGGGAATTGTGGAAGAAGTTGGCGCTGAAGTTAAGAATCTGAAAAAAGGCGACCGCGTTGTGGTACCCTTCCCTATTGCCTGTGGGCATTGCTTTT
This sequence comes from uncultured Mucilaginibacter sp., assembly GCA_946479225.1. The sequence continues at coordinate 527 of CAMLFI010000479.1, forward strand.
TTTGCACACACGGCGCATCGCCGAACTGCGAAAACTCTAACTACAAACACTACGGACCCAACGGTGATCTGTTGGATCAAAAGGGCGCGGCCTTGTTTGGTTATACCGATCTGTACGGCGGCTATTCCGGCGGGCAGGCGGAGTATGTTCGTGTGCCTTATGCGGATATTAGTCCACGGATAGTGCCCGATAATATGACGGATGAACAAGTGCTCTTCCTTACAGACATTTTCCCAACGGGTTGGTCAGCTATAGACTGGGCTCAACTTAAAGGCGGTGAAGTGGTGGCTATTTTCGGATCGGGTCCTGTAGGATTAATGGCGCAAAAGGCTGCGTGGATTAACGGTGCAGGTAGGGTAATAGCCATTGATCCATTAAACTATCGCCTGGAGAAAGCCAAAGCAGTTAACAAGGTAGATGTACTGAATCCGGATGAAGTGGATGTGGTTGAAGCCATTCGTGCCATGACAGGTGGCCGAGGCGCCGACGTTTGTGTGGATGCAGTAGGCTTTGAACCTGAACGCACATTTCTGGACAAGGTTAAAGCTACTGTCAACTTTGAAAAAGGCAGTATGAAAGTGTTAGACCTATGCTTTCAGGCGGTGCGCCGTTCGGGCACGGTGTCCATAATGGGGGTATATGGTTCGCCTTATGACAATTTCCCGTTGCACAGACTGTTCGATAAAGGCATCACCCTTAAAATGGGGCAAGCGCCTGTGCTAAATTATATAGACCATTTGATAGATCTGGTTAAAGAAGAAAAGGTTGTGTTGGATGACATTATCACCCATACACTGCCGCTTAGCCAGGTCAGTCATGGGTACAAAATTTTTGATGAGAAAGAAGAGGACTGCGTAAAGGTGGTACTGAAGCCCGGAGAATAAAACAACAACATACACCTATGGAAAATCAAACAAAAACGGCCCTTATTACCGGCGGAACCAGTGGTATAGGCAAAGAGTTAGCTAAATTATTCGCGCAGGATGGCTATAATCTGATCATTGTAGCGCGAGATCAGAGTGAATTAGACAGCACAGCTACCGAATTACAGGCGCTTGGCGTACAAGTTAACACCATTGCAAAAGATCTTTCAAATATGGATGAGGCTTTTGCGCTGTGTCAGGAAGTAACCCAGCAAGTGGATGTATTGGTTAATGATGCCGCGCAAGGCGTGTACGGTTTATTTATGGACAATGACATTGAGCGCGAACTGGACATCGTTCATCTTAATATTTGCGCTACTGTTATACTTACCAAACATTTTGCACAGCAAATGGCTGCACGTGGCGAAGGCAGGGTGCTTAATTTAGGATCAATAGCAAGCAAAATGCCCGGCCCATGGCAGGCAGTTTATCATGGCACAAAGGCCTTTGTGTATTCATTCACCATGGCTATCCGGCAGGAAATGAAAGACTCCGGCGTAACCTTTACTACCCTGATGCCAGGCGTGACCGACACCGATTTCTTCAACAAAGCAGGGATGAACGAAAGCCGCATAGTACAAGATAAAGACGCCATGTCTGACCCTGCAGATGTTGCAAAAGATGGTTACGAAGCATTAATGGCCGGCGACGACTATGTTATATCCGGACTTAAAAATAAGGTAATGATCGGTGCATCTAACCTGATGCCCGACAGCGCGGTAACTAAAATGATGGATGAACAGCAAAAGCCTGTAGAGCAGGATCATCGTTAAACTCGTTTTACAACACAAAGCGCCAAAAAAGGCGCTTTGTGTTGTTGTCAAAGAAGCCTTAACTAAAAGCCCTGCTGAACGATCGAATTCAACGTTTCTAAATTGTACACAGCATCGCCCATGGTATTATTAAAATAAATGTAAACGGTTTTGCCTTCCTCCTGCCATTCGTGTATGTAGCTGCTGTACTCGTGCAATACATCGTCGGGATAGCTGCCGCGATATTTGCCGCCCGGTCCGTGGAAGCGCAGGTAAACCGCCTCAGCTGTGTCATAATAATGCAGCGGCGTTGCAGAAGCCGGAATGTCTTGTAGTACTATACTCAGTTTGTTGCTTTCCGCAAAATCAAAAAGATCATCAGTATACCATGACGCATGCCTTACTTCTATCGCAATTTTCCAGCTGCGATTAGCATCGGCCTCTAAAACACAGCTTACCAGGTATTGCAGTTGAGGCATAAGCGTCACTTTTGCCGAGGGAGGTAGTTGGATAAGCAGGCAACCTTTTTTTGCCCCTGCGCCATCAATGGCCTCCATAAAACGGTCAACATCCACAGGATCAAACATCAACCCCT
>CAMLFI010000480.1 GCA_946479225.1 uncultured Mucilaginibacter sp.
GTCACCTCAAGGGCCAAGGTATATACATTAAAGCGGGCAAAACCGGTTGTAAGCGCCACAATAAACATACACAGATTGCCAATAGCCATAGCATTACGCTTATGCAGAATTGGGCCGGGGCTATCAGTTACGCAAATACAAACCGCGCCTAATGACAGGGCTATCCCCTGCTCAAACCTATCAAACTGCAACAGAGTGAGCGCCGGGATGAGTATGCCTAATGACATACGCAGCCCATCAGAAAAGTACTGACTAAAGAAAAAACTTTTTACCTCTTTATCGGTGGTTAGCATCGGGTAAATTTCGGTAAAAAAGCCTTATATTCAAATTTACAATAATTACATCTATGTCATATTTTATTACATAGATTAATATTATTTGCTTATTATTTTTAATAATCCTTCAATTTTAATGTAATTTGACTTAAATTCACATCGATTTGGTGAGCTTGTGTTTTCGCCAATTTTTTTGTGCTTTAAAAATATCCGTATGTCGTCAACTTTGAAACTCAGCCAAAGAGAAGCAGCCTTTAACAGTGAGGTAGTTACGCGCTTTGAGTTATATAACAGCCTTTTCCAAACGCTGCCCTTTTACCAGGTAAAGGAGATAGGTATACTGCTGCCCTTCTTTAGTTCGCATTGCGAAAAGGGTGCTGCAAAAGAGGAGTCGCCTACACATATAATCGAGTCATTCTTTAAAAAATACGTTCCGGATATTGACCATGTGGAGCAGCTAAACCGCTTATTTAGGTTCATTCAATATATTGAGCGGCAGGTAGTGCTTTTTGATGCGATAGAAGATTCATCATTCAGCAAACTGGGCCGTACGGACGATACAGGCACCTTACAGGGCTTACTGCAACAAGCTGCAGGCAGCGACAAACAGCGCGACAACATTAGTGACAAGCTAAAGAATTTTTCGTTAAGGATGGTGCTTACCGCTCACCCTACTCAGTTTTATCCGGGCTCGGTTCTGGGTATAATGAACGACCTGATTGAGGCCCTAAAAACCAACGATATTAAAAATATTGATGTTTTATTACAGCAGTTGGGTAAAACCCCCTTCTTTAATAAAACATCGCCCACGCCGGTTGACGAGGCCGTTAGCCTGGTTTGGTTTTTAGAGAATACCTTCTATCATGCGATAGCCGACATACAATCAAAATTAGAGGAAGAGTTTGATATTGATGAGATACGCAGAAGCCAGCTACTTGAACTGGGCTTTTGGCCGGGCGGCGACCGCGACGGCAACCCTAATGTAACTACTGATACCACGCGCGATGTAGCCAACCTGTTAAGGCAAATTATATTCCGTTGTTATTACCGCGATTTCAGGCTATTGAAACGCCGTATCACCTTCAGGGGTATTGAAAAAACCATTGCTACACTGGAGACGCTGCTTTACGAAAATGCTTTTAACAAGCCAAAAGAAGATGCCCGCGATCTGCAAGGCGAAATGCTGAAGCTGTTAGGATCAATCCGCAAAACTTTGGTAGAGAGCCATTACAGCCTGTTTGTTGATATTGTTGACGACCTGATACGTAAGATCCGCTTGTTTGGCTGTTTCTTCGCTACGCTGGATATAAGACAGGATAGCCGCATACTGCGCGATGTACTTAATTATGTTACCGATAACGTAGACACGGGCCTGCCGCAAGGTTACGCGGAGATGGACGAGCAGCAAAAACTGGCTGCTTTAACCTTCAATGAGCGGTACTTTGTTTGTCCGGATAATGCGGACGACATGGTAAAAGATACCCTGAATACCATCAGGCTGATGAAGAAGATCCAATACGCTAACGGGCAAAAGGCCTGTCAGCGTTTTATTATAAGCAACTGCCAGCAGGCTTCGGATATTTTGCAATTGATAGACCTGTTTTTATGGAGCGGGTGGAAAGCTGAAGAGCTGACGGTTGACTTTATGCCGTTGTTTGAAACAGTGAACGACCTTAAAGTTGCCGCAGAGGTAATGGAACGGTTGTATACCCATCCATTCTATCGCGAGCATTTAAAACGTCGCGGTAACTGCCAAACCATTATGCTGGGTTTTTCTGACAGTACCAAAGATGGTGGCTATATTATGGCCAACTGGTCAATTTATAAAGCCAAGGTTGAATTAACTGCCATGGCCCGCAAGTATAAAATTGAACTGGGCTTTTTTGATGGCAGAGGTGGCCCGCCTGCACGTGGCGGCGGTAAAACCCATCGTTTTTACGCGTCAATGGGTGGCGAGATAGCCAATGAGCATATCCAATTGACTATACAGGGCCAAACCGTTAGCTCGCAATATGGCTCGGTTGAAACGGCCAGGTTCAATATAGAACAGCTGATCAATGCAGGTGTGCAATCGGCTTTAAAGCCTAAAAACAGCGATGTTTTAAAGGACGATCAGAAGTCGATAATATCTGCAATGGCCGATGAAAGCTATAAAATGTTCATGGCCCTGCGTACCGATCCGCTATTTGTAGAGTATCTGGAGAAATTCAGTCCGTTAAAACTATTATCACGTATCAACATCAGCAGTCGCCCAACTAAGCGTAATGCAGATGCACCGCTTAAACTGGAAGATCTGCGTGCCATAAGCTTTGTTACATCATGGAGCCAGCTTAAACAAAATGTGCCCGCCTTTTATGGTGTAGGTACAGCTTTGAAAAAAATGAAAGGCGAAGGTAATTGGGAGGATGTTAAAACGCTATATCATACGTCAGGATTTTTCCGCACAATGATAGATAACTGCGTGATGTCCATGTCCAAATCCGATTTCAGAATAACGGCCTATCTGGAAAAAGACAAGAA
>CAMLFI010000481.1 GCA_946479225.1 uncultured Mucilaginibacter sp.
TATACCTGTTGCTTAAAAATTTTACAGACTCTACCGTACCCATTTGGGATGCTTGGGTATCATCAACCGCATGGGCCGGTATGTGGCTGCTGGCTAGGCGTAAAGTGGAAAATTGGGTATTGCTTAATGTGAGCAACCTGTTCGCTATCCCGCTGTTGTGGCATAAGCAACTGGTAATGTTTTCGGCGCTCACGCTGTTTTTATTTATTGTAGCCATTTTTGGCTTTTTTGATTGGCGATCTACTTATAGAAAAGAGAAAGCCGCTATACAACGTTAATTATGGGAGATCTACCTCACCCTTCAAAATATATTAATGACCAGCATGTAGCAGCTATACGTAACAGCGCAGCAGAAGCGGAGCGATTGGGCATGCTGAATGAGGCGCAGCTGGCTATCGCATACAATCAAAAATGGTTTCGCTTGTTAGTGCCTGAAGTATACGGCGGCAAGCAAATTGCTTTATCTGATCTGGTGCGCTTACAGGAAGCCATCAGTTGGACAGACGGCAGCACCGGGTGGGTGGTAACGCTATGCAGCGGTGCAGGATGGTTTGGAGGTTTTATTGATCCGGATGCCGCTAAAGAGATATTCAATACCGAAAATGTTTGCCTGGCCGGAAGCGGCGCAGTGAGCGGGACCGCCGAGATAGTAGAGAATGGCTATCTGCTTAATGGCACCTGGAATTATGCCAGTGGTGCGCACCATGCTACGCATTTTACTGCTAATTGCACCATTACCAGAAACGGAGTAGCCGTATTAGATGATCACAACCAAGCCTTAGTGTTACCCTTTGTTATCGACAAAAAACACGTTAACCTATTGCCCACCTGGAAATATATGGGCATGGTTGCTACCGGAAGCCATTCTTTTAAATTAGATAATGTGCAAGTACTTGCTAACCGGTGCTTCCACATTGATGCCCGTTATTCGCAAATTGAAGAGAAGTTATATCAGTATCCGTTTTTGCAACTGGCAGAAGCTACGCTTGCAGTTAACCTATCGGGTATGGCCGTACATTTTGTCGATCTTTGTCGCGACATTTTTGAGGAGAAACAGCATCAGCCCAAACTGACGTCAACGCAAATAGCGTTACTATGGCAGGTTTTAACTGAGCAAGCAGAGCAGTTAAATCAGGCGAGGGCAGAGCTTTTTACTGCGGTTGAAGCATCGTGGGAAGAAACTAGTCCGGAAACTTTAAGGGGAGTTAGCCATACCAGTCGAGTTTTGGCTAGGTTGGCGCGTGTGACTGTGGATACGCTCTATCCCTACTGTGGTTTAAGGGCTGCAGCACCCGATACCGAGATCAACCGTGTTTGGCGCGATCTGCACACAGCAGGGCAGCATTCGCTGTTAACCTTTTTGGAGGTAGCCGATAATTAACGCCGCGGTTTTAGCCGAAGCGCCGGGTTGGCCCATTAGCTTATCCAATTTATTATAGTCCGCAAGCATTTTTTGGCGGTGAGGAACGTTATTAAGTATTGCGTCTAATTCTGTAGTGATTTTATCCGGATTGCAATCTTCCTGTATCAGTTCTTTAACCACTGGCCGATTCATAATCAGGTTAACCAGCGATATAAATTTGATCTTCACCACCATTCGCGCAATACCAATGGATATTTTACCACCCTTATAAACTACTACCTGCGGTACATGAAACAAAGCCGTCTCCAAGGTGGCGGTACCCGATGCTACAATTGCGGCATCGCAGTGGCTCAACAGATCATAAGTTGAATTAAATATGATCGGGATGTTTTTACTATTTAAATAGGGCTTATAGTAATCAGCATCAAATGATGGCGCACCCGCTATCACAAATTGATAGAACTTAAATCGTTCTGCAACGGCAACTATATCAGGCAATAGCCTGCTTATTTCCTGCTTACGGCTGCCCGGTAACAGAGCGATCAGTTTTTTGCCGGTGAAATTATGCCTTACCAGGAAATCATTTTGCGGTTTAAAGGCAGCAACGGCGTCCAGCAGCGGGTTGCCTACATAGTCAACCTGCATGCCCCATTGTTTGTAAAAGTCAACCTCAAACGGCAGTATGCAAAACAGGTGATCAACTACCCGTTTTATTTTTAATACCCGTTTTTGGTTCCAGGCCCACACTTTGGGTGATATGTAGAAATTTACCGGTATTCCTTGCTTTTTAGCGTAATCAGCGATCTTTAAATTAAAGCCCGGGAAATCTATCAAGATCAAAGCATCAGGTTGCCAGGCGGATATATCTGCTTTGCAGGCTTTGAGATTTTTAAGGATAGCGTGTATGTTAACCACTACCTCTAAAAATCCCATAAAGGCCATTTCGGAGTAATGCTTTACCAAAGTGCCGCCTTCGGTTTGCATCAGGTCGCCGCCAAAAAAGCGGAACTCTGCTTGCGGATCTAACTTTTTTAGCTCCTTCATTAAATTGGCCCCATGCAGATCGCCCGAGGCCTCGCCAGCTACCAGGTAATATTTCATGCGTTGGGATTATTTAACGGGGACATAGTATTAAACGTTGAATTTCCAGCTGTGCAGAACAGGTATGGCGTGATGCGCAGTCATATCAAACTGCACCGGCACAACCGATACGTAATTATTATCCAGGGCCCATGAGTCGGTATCCTCGCCGTTGTCATTCAATTGAAAAACTCCCGTAAGCCAGTAATAGGGGCGTTTATATGGGTCAAGCCGCTCGTCAAATTCCTCGGCCCATTTGGCATTGGCCTGGCGGCAAATTTTAATGCCTTTTATATGTCCGCCCGCCGGAAAATTAACGTTCAACAACGTTGCGGTAGGCATG
>CAMLFI010000482.1 GCA_946479225.1 uncultured Mucilaginibacter sp.
TAATGATAGCTTTTGCATAAAATCGCGCCTGTCAAGGCGGTTGTGTGCATAATCGTCGTACAGGTCAAACACTTCCTGCTTAATATCTTCTTTGTTTATCTCACTCATAATTAAAGGCTTTGTTCAAATTTAGTAAATTGACGTTATCAGTAGTTAAAATTGCTGCTAATTTTATAATTATCAGCAGTGGTATTAAATAGTGTACCTTACATCAATTTTGGAGGCCATATTTGATCAACTCATTGATAGTTACCTGGCCACCAACGTGGGCACGGTAAACGATTTTCTCACCGAGGCCCTGTCATCCCAATTGGTAAACAATATAAACGTGCTGTACAGTAGCAACTTGCTGCTTTCTGCAGGAACGGGTAATAATAAGCTGGTAAATCATAACAAATTAGTACGCAGTGACAAAATTTATTGGTTAGATCGCGAACACAATAACCTGTACGAAAATGCTTTTTTTGATTTGATGGACCGCTTTGTGAGCCATTTAAACAGCACCTGCTACGCCGGCATTACAGGGTACGAGTTTCACTATACGCTTTACGAAAAAGGAAGCTTTTATAAGCGTCACCTTGACAATTTTAAACAAAACGGCACAAGGGTTTTCTCTATGATAATGTATCTGAACACAGCTGTAGATGGCGGGGAATTACGGATCTACCAGGAAGACCAATGGGAAGATATTACGCCAAACGCGGGCAAAAGCGTATTCTTTAAAAGTAACGAACTGGAGCACGAGGTTTTAGTAACCCGCCTACCCAGAATGAGCATAACGGGTTGGTTAAAGGTTACGAGGTAAGTGCTTTGTGTTACCGACATTTGTGAGAAAGTGTTATTTTTACTGCGGATAATTAAGCCTTATCATGAATATAACAGCACGTATTATTTTACCATTTCTTTGTTTATTTTTTCCGGGATTTTTGTTGGCTCAAAATGGCTATCGCGGAGGCAGCATTATAAAAATGAACGGTGATACCGTTAAAGGCTTTATTGACTACAGGGAATGGAGGCTATCGCCTACAAACATCGCTTTTAAAAAGACAGCCGATGAAAAAGAGCCACAACTAATAATACCGTCGCAAATAAAAGGCTTTCTAATTGATGGCATCGATGAGTATTTAGCATATGATGGCCCTTTTAGCACAAACAAGATTGACTTTGACGTATTGCCCAACGCCGTTGATTCGACCGTTAGGCGGGATATTGCTTTTTTACGTGTAGTAAGTTCGGGGCCCAATGTAAAGTTGCTTTATCATCGCAACGATACAAAATATACCTATTTTATAATGGAAAAAAATCATCAACCGGAGGAACTTAAATACTACCCGTATATTGATGATGAGAGAAAGTTTATAGCGGTTTCGCCATTTATAAGGCAGTTGGTCATTTTGTTGCAAAAATATCGTGGAAATAATGAAAGTTGGTTTGATAGCAGAACGAAGGTGGACTATAATGCTGCTACATTGATCAAGTACACACGCCTGATCAATAATGATCAATCAAAGGAAAATAAAATATCAGGAGGGCGTTTTTATGTGGGAGCTGCAGCGGTTTACCTGACTTCTTCTTTTGGAGGGCCCGAGAAATTTGGATATGGAACTTCGCCGGCATCTTTAACACCTATGCTTAATTTGGGATATGATATTTTGCCTAATAAATATACAATGAAAACGGTGTTCAGGCTCGAGGCATCATTCTGGCGGGCTAATCCAAAGTATAACTTTTACGCAGGCTACTTTGCATATGATGCAATAATAGCCAGTTTTAAGCCGCAACTTGTATATAATTTTATCAGTAAGGCCGGATTTAAAATGTACGCAGGTGCCGGACTTGCAATTAATAAGCCCATACAATTAAAAAACGAACTTGTGGCCACTGACGGAGGTATCATACTGACGGCGATGTCGGTTCAAACCAAAACCGGTAGTTTTACATCACTAAAAAACGGCGAAAGTATAAAAGATCCATATGGACCGTTAAAAGTATTTTTAAATATAGAGGCAAAGCTTGGAATGGTATTCAATGACAAATTTGAGATCGCAATTGCAGGTAACGCTTTCACCACTCCGCTAACAGATAAATATAATTCCTATTTATATCCTTTTTCGGCGGGCATAAATTATTATCTCGGGAAGGCAAAGTAAATAAGATGCGCGAGGCGTAATATGTTACCTTTAATTATTAAATGTAATATATGTTGAAGGCTTTTTTAACAGCAGCTATTTGTCTTATAACTATAGTGACATCTTTTGGACAGGCAAAAGTATGGAAAAGCAGCGCCGAGCCACTGGCCGAGATCAAGAAGCTGCGCGGCTTAATAAAACCACCCCAATTTAAAAAGGTCGATTACAACATAACCAAATACGGCGCGGTTGGTGGCGGAGCCATCAATAATACAAAAGCTATTAACGCTGCAATTGCGGCTTGCAACAAAGCCGGCGGTGGCAGGGTTATTATCCCTGTCGGAACCTGGTTAACCGGGGCCATCTACCTAAAAAGTAATGTAAACCTACATCTTCAGGATAGCGCTAAATTGATTTTTAGCAGGGATACAAAGGATTATCCCATTGTTGCCACCCGTTGGGAAGGGATGGAGTGTATGAACTACTCTGCCCTAATTTATGCCAACGGCGAAACCAATATAGCCGTCACCGGCAACGGAACGCTAGATGGCAACGCCGACAGGGAGCACTGGTGGAACTGGGTTTATGGCGGGCCTACGGTTAACCAGGTTACTGCCCGGAATAAACTGCACGAATACATGCACCAAAAAAC
>CAMLFI010000483.1 GCA_946479225.1 uncultured Mucilaginibacter sp.
AGATCATTCGTCGTGACTGGAGTTCAGACGTGTGCTCTTCCGATCTATGCTGATGGAAAACCGGCACCCTGTTCTTAAACGCATCAGGAAGCAAATAGTAATAGAAACAGCAGGTTGGTCGGTGTTTTTGCTGTGTTACTACACTATGTTTGATGGCGCGGATAAACCTTTAATTGCAAACGCGATATTGATAACAGCTGTTTTGGCTGCCCTGGTGCATAATTTAACAGGATACAGTTTTTCAAAAAACATAATGGCCGGCGCAGATATTAAAACAGCTATGCAGGCTTATTTAAGTAGGATGAAACAACATGCAGTTATAACGCTAATGTTTCGGGCTCTGTTTATTGGCGGTTTGCTTAGCTTTTTTTGCTGGAACGTAACGCTTGATTCGCGCCGCTACATTTTGCTGGGGGCAGGGCTTGTTTTGTTTATAACGCAGCTACTTGTGCTATATAAGATATGGATGGGGAGAATAAAGGCCTTGAACAACACTCTTGACAACTTTAAAGGATAAAAAAAATGCCCCGTAAGGGGCATTTTTAAAAGCTATCAATATTGGCATCTATCCAGGCAATGCGCTGGGTCATAAAACTTTTAAAGTAAGCCACCTCCGACTCGTATGTGCCTAAAACTACAGCGTTGGGATAAACATAGGTTTTAAGTATTGGCCATCGTTTAAAGTTTTGCTCCTGCGATAACTGAAGATCTTTGGCATATTTATCAATATCTTCCAAAAGTAGTTTTATTTGGTTTTGCCGCGCAGTCTTCCACATGTTCCTAAACTTTACGGTCCATTCATGATCGGCTTTAAGGCGGTATAACCATACACAGTACCGGGTATGCCAGTCGGTAGGGAATTTTGATTCAGAGTAGTCACAGTTACCCCCGCTAATATCAAAGTCCCAAACCGGGCCCATACCTATTTTTCCGTTAGCAGGTTTATAATAGTAAATACTGCTAAAATCACGTGAATCCTGGTTCTTCATGGTTTCTTCAACCAGGAACCAGCGCATAAACGAATCGCCATCAATATATTTGGCATAACCATTAACAGGGTCGGCAAAATTATCCGCAAATAATGCAGTCTCAGCTTCATTCACGTAACCTTTTAAGTAATTGTATTGCGCGGTTGTAGGCTCATCAGGGTCTTTAAAAGTAATAGGGGTGCTTTTTAATGTCGTTTTAAACCAAAAGTCCGCATCCAGCCGTTGATCCAGCTCAAACAAATATCCGCCGGTTATATTACCTGCTGAAAGCGGTGCAATGTTAACCCGGTTTTCGTGTATCTCTACCTGGCTTGTCAGTAAGTAATTGCCCAGGAAATCGCCATTAAGCACCACCTCAACAAAACGGCTCTGCGGAGCAAAATCTGATTTCATGCGCCTGCCAAGTTCCATGGCTATTTTATTGCGCAGCAGGGTTTTATCATTATAATTAGCCAGTAATACCCAGTTTTTTGCCGATGGCATTCCCAGCATGGGCGACTTGGCATTAAACTTTAACCTATAGGGCTTTTTAAGATAACTTGATTTAGACCAGGTGGAATTGCCCCGCCCTTTCATTTGCGTTGGGATATGCGTAGCTACCTGATCATATTCAACATTGGCATCAATATCTACCACACCATTTACGTATACATCTCTAGAAACAACAGGAGCATCAGTAGTTATGTACAAAATTGGTAAACCTGTAAAAACCTTTACTTTTACTTTGTAATCTTTTACAAAGCCGGTTGATGATTTAAGCGAATAGGTAACCGGAACAGAAAAATCGGTAACAGTAGCCCCGCTCAATTGCAAAGTATCATTTGCCTTAACAATAGTACCTGATTTTTTAGTCTCGAAAGTAACTACCCATTTATTGTTTTTGGTCATTTCGGGCACTACAGCTATTATGGAGTCGCCTGTAATGGTACAGTTTACATCTGCCGTAATTTTGCCACTGTTGTTTTTTGCCTCAATTTTAAATGTGGTTAATTCAGCGGTATCAACAACGGTTGGCGGCGTTACTCTGCCCGGCGTCTCCGTTTTCTTACAGGCCCACACGCACACGGCTATTACAAACAATAGTAACAGTTTTTTTCTCATCATCATATTACAAGTGCCGTAAATATAACTAATTTATTTAGAGGCCTTTAAAAAGAATAGTTAAATTATATATATTTAACTATAAAGAAAAAATCGCCCGATTGATGGGCGCTTTTTTAAGAGATTTTATTAGTAATTATTTCATCATTTCAATAAAATCATCAAACAGGTAGCGGCTATCATGCGGGCCCGGTGATGATTCGGGGTGATACTGTACCGAAAAAGCTTTTTTACCTTTAACGCGTATCCCTTCTATTGATTGATCGTTCAAATTAATGTGGGTGATCTCCACTTTGTCTGATGCCCTTACAGCATCGGGCACTACTCCAAAACCATGATTTTGCGATGTTACCTCGCAGTGGTTAATGATGATGTTTTTAACCGGGTGATTTAAGCCACGATGCCCGTTAAACATTTTTTTGGTAGGGATGCCGTTAGCTAATGCCAGCAATTGGTGACCTAAACAAATACCAAAAAGGGGTTTATCGGCATCCAGGATCTCTTTTACGGTATCAACCGCGTATGGCATAGCAGCCGGGTCGCCAGGACCGTTCGATATAAAGTAACCGTTAGGAGCAAAGTCTTTTTCCATTTCGCCAAACGTGGTTTTGGCAGGATAAACTTTGGCATAAACCTCGCGGGAATCAAAGTTGCGTAGTATGTTTTTCTTTACACCT
>CAMLFI010000484.1 GCA_946479225.1 uncultured Mucilaginibacter sp.
AAAGGATCTAAAGAGAACATGGTGTTAATGGAAAATAACCCGTTGCGGCCGACCCGCCTTTGGCTCATTAACATTACCATGTTAGGCGCATCAACTTTGCTGCCGCCCCGTGTGCCGGCATTAAATACATCCTGTTTGTTGTAGCGCAGAAAGAAATCGCCATGGATCATGGTCATCCATTTTTTGCCATGCAGCATGTATGCATATATGGGTGTTTCATCAGGTACCCATGATGTTCCGGATCCATCGCGGTTCATGGGTAGATCCAATGAAAATTTGCTTGTCATTGGAGGCCCTTCATCGGTATGTTGACTGGTTTTTGAAGTATCGGTATTGTGGTGTTCGTGCTGCGCGAAAAGCGGGTCAGCGCACGCTAATAATAGTGCAACTAGTGCTAATATTTGTTTCATCTAAATAAAAATTGATCGTAATAAAAATTATGCAAAGCGGATAGCCATGCAAAGTTCAATGCATTAAACGGTCAATGATTATCAGATACGCAGATTGCGGTTCTTTAAAAAAGGTTCAACCTTTTGTGAGGGTGGTGGGCCGGGCGGTGGATTTTTGTCGAAAAGTTTTTCAAGCAAGGCCTGGTGTGCCGCAGGTATAAAATCACTTAACGAAAAACCTGGAAGCTCAAAGCTGAATATGCCTGGTGCCTTAGATGATGTTTCGGCCTGATGAGCATCTTTAACTTTTACATCAACTTTTTTGTCGGTACAACCCTTCATTTTTTCGCCATCAGGCGTACAAGCAGGGGCCGGGCCGTTTATTTTTATAGCAGCAATAGTTCCGCTGCAATAGTGCAGGTTCATGGCGAAGCCTGTACCGGTTACCCCGTACAACAGCATCATGAATATAACTGCAAATTTCTTCATTACTACAAATGTAGGTGATAAACTATTTAATACCAATACAATGAAATAAAAAAACCGGACATAAATGCCCGGTTTTCCAAAAAACTATATGTTATATTAATTAATTGCTTGACTTAGCTTCTTGCTTTAATTTGTCATTAGCTAAGATAACTATCTCCACCCTACGGTTTTGAGCACGGCCATCAACTGTAGTATTAGCAGCTATAGGTTCAGATTCGCCTTTACCGGTAGTAGTTAAGCGTGATGAACTTACACCACCTATTGCCAAATATGATTTAACCGATTCAGCTCTTCTTACAGAAAGATCCATGTTGTGGCTGTCAGATCCGGTGTCATCGGTATGACCAATGATCATAATATTGGTTTCAGGATTGTTTTTAAGCGATGTTGCTAAGTTTTGCAGGTTGGTTTGTGCTGCAGATTTAAGATCAGCTTTGTCTGTGTCAAACAAAATACCTGAGTCAAACTTCACCAAAATACCTTCGCCTTCTCTTATAACAGTTGCGCCGGGTACCGTTTGTTTTATTTCGGCAGCTTGCTTGTCCATACGACGACCGATCAATGCACCGGCTGTACCGCCTACCGCACCACCAATTATGGCACCCAAAGCTGTGTTGCCAGCGCTTTTGCCTATTATAGCGCCAATGGCACCACCTGCGCCCACACCTATGGCTGCGCCTTTTTGTGTTTTGTTCATTGAGCTGCAACCCGCGCCCATAAAGGCTGCGGCTGACATTGCGATACCTATTGTAGCTACTTTTAATCTATACGTTTTCATAATATTTTATTGATATATAATGCAACACAGTCAAAGCAAGTGCCAAAAAGATATTATAATATTAATGGCAGCTAATGATACTGAAACAATAAAATTTTAATAATTGGGAAATATCGCAAACAGACCAACTGTGCTCAATTAGCCACAATCAGCCAAAATGACTGTTTTTTAGTACAGTTTGCCGACTGTCTTGGCATATTTAAAGAGTTAAGGTTATTCGGCGGCCATATCTGCTACCATTTTGCGAAACATGGCAGAACTTATCGGCTTTATTATAAAATCAGATATCTGCTCATATTTTTTTGCCTTATTGATATCCGACCGATCTACCGAAGAGCTTACAATATATACGGTTATTTGTTTATTAATAAGCGGACTCAGCTTAATAAACTCATCCATAAATTGCCACCCGTCAAGCACGGGCATATTTATGTCAAGCAAAATAAGATCGGGAAGCTGCGATGGTTGATCAAGACACTCATTAAAAAAATCGAGTGCGAGTTTGCCGTTAGTAAAGAATAAAGTTTTTTCCGCCAGTTGCGAATTGTCTATTATTCTTTTTATAGTGAATGTGTATATATCATCGTCGTCAATTACGCAAGCGATATCTATTTTTCTCATTTATTGTTAGGGGCTTAATAAATAGTGCCCCAATATAGCATTTAGCTATCAAAATAGTGTTTAAACAAACAAAGTTGTTATCATTCGGGAGATAGAAGATGATACGAAGACTTTACAAATTTATTTCTTCGCCGATAGCGGGCAATTTGATATTAACCCCCGCTTTTATAAACTTTTCAATCGCCTCGGTTTTATCTATGCTGATAACCGGGAATGTATCGTAATGAATGCCAATGATGTTTGTACAATTGATGAAGCGCGTAGCTTTAATAGCGTCATCAACGCCCATGGTAAAATTATCGCCGATAGGTAAAAACGCCCAGTCGAGGTTTTCGTCTTCAAGCAGCTTCATATCGTAGGTAAGGGCCGTATCACCTGCAAAGTATATTTTTTTTCCTTCGGAGTACAACACAAAGCCTGCAGGATTACCTCCTGAAGCGCCGTCGGGCATGGTGCTTGAATGTACCGCGTT
>CAMLFI010000485.1 GCA_946479225.1 uncultured Mucilaginibacter sp.
CGGGTATTGGTGGTTTTAACGCCATGCATGCCTTATCAGTACGTAATGATGATCCGGCTACGGCTTCACGTCCGTTTGACCTGGACCGCGACGGCTTTGTTGCCGGCGAAGGTGCGGGTACAATAATTTTAGAAGAATTGGAACACGCTAAGGCGCGTGGTGCTAAAATTTATGCTGAAATGATAGGCGGTGGCATGAGTGCCGATGCGTATCACATGACGGCTCCGCATCCCGATGGTTTGGGCGCTGCGCTGGTTATGAAAGCTGCATTAAGCGATGCCGGGCTTCAGGCATCAGACATTGATTATGTTAATGTACACGGAACGTCAACTCCTATAGGCGATCCGCAGGAAGTAAAAGCTATACAGGATGTTTTTGGCGATGATATTTACCGTATAAATATCAGCTCAACCAAATCAATGACCGGGCACCTTTTGGGCGCTGCGGGTGCGGTTGAGGCAATAGCATCTATATTGGCTTTAAATAATGGCATTATACCGCCAACTATCAACCACTTTACAGACGATCCATCATTTGATCCTAAAATTAACTTTACTTTTAACACTGCTCAAAAGCGCGATGTTAAAATAGTACAAAGCAACGGCTTTGGTTTTGGCGGTCATAATGCTTCTGTGATTTTTAAAAAGTATGAAGGTTAATAGTAACGTTAATGCCGGTAAGCCGATTATATAAGCTTTATTTATCTCCTCACAGAAAATACGTTAAAGTTTTAAAGAATTTGCTCGGTTTTGTGCCGGGCAATTTGTTGTTATATCGTTTAGCTTTCAGGCATAAGTCGGTAGCCCAGAACGTAAAAAAAGGCGTAAAAAACAGTAATGAGCGCCTTGAATTTTTAGGCGATGCCGTTTTAGGCAGCGTGGTGGCCGAGGTGCTTTTTAAACTTTACCCTTATGAGGACGAAGGCTTTTTAACGGAGCTGCGTTCTAAAATAGTTAACCGCCAAAATTTGAATCAGCTGGCCCGTAAATTGGGTTTTGAACAGCTTATTGAGTATGATGCCCGTATGCTTGGTCCATCGCGCCAGGGCTCATTGTTAGGCGATGCCTTTGAGGCGCTTGTAGGTGCTGTTTACCTGGATAAAGGATACAATTTTACGCGCGATTTTTTGGTGAACCAGATCATCAAAACGCATATTGATATCCATATGCTGGAGCAAACCGAAACCAATTTTAAAAGTAAGCTAATAGAGTGGTGCCAAAGGCACGGTAAAGATATTTCTTTTGATGTTGTAGAGAATGACCTTGGAGAAAGTTTAAAGTTATTTACCGTGCAAGCCAGTATAGAGGGCCAGACGCTGGGCCTGGGTAAAGAGTTCAGTAAAAAGAATGCTGAGAAACTGGCTGCTGAAAAAGCCTGCGAAGCTTTGGGGATTTAATATAATTTTTGCGGCTTCAAATTCTCCTTATTCTTCACAAAGAAGGCGTAAGAGGTCTGTACGTATTTAATAATATCGTAATCGGCCCAAACCCTTATCTGATCATACGACGGTGTAAAAGCCATCATAAAAGCTGTGATATCCTCGTCGGGGATATCTACAATTTTCTTAATTACACCTCTATTATATCGCTTTTCAATTTCTACCTGCTCCAGCTCGCGTTTAGAAAACGCTTCAAAGCGCCTTGCCCGGTTAGCTGTTTTACCAAAGAGATTAGATAGGCCGGATAATGGAGAGAAGATGGTAGCCGCAACACTCGGATGTAACGTACCAAAGGGGGTGGCTTTTCTATAATTATTTAATGTAGAATTCAGTTCCTGCCTTGTGCTCTTGTCAGATATATTTACCTCGTCTAACGTTACCATTGGTTGTAGATAAACCGAAAGCAGATCGTCGTTGTTTACTACAACGGTTTGTGTGGTGTACCTGTTTTTGCTGAACAGTAATGTATCGCCTGCGCCTGCCTGGATCCTGAAAACGCCCAGGTCATCGCTTTTAACAATCGTTCTGCGGTTTATATCGCTAATTACCACCTGTGACACACGATTTTGCGAAGCTTTTTCAAACGTAACTCCTGTTACTATAAATAGCTTTTGAGCTTTTGCGTCCTTATAAACAAATGCAGAAAGCAAAAGTACAAAAGTGCATATCCGGTATAAAAATGGCTTTGTCAACACACGCAAAATTAGCAAACTATTGAAATATCTAACGTTAAAAATTGTTAAACCTTGTTTAACGTATGGGTTTTTTGCCATAGCGGTTGTATAGAATATTACCGACCGGCAGATTGTAGTTTACTAAAAAGATTATCTTTGCGCATGATAAAATCAATGACAGGGTACGGCATTGCCAGTTTTGATACGGGTAATACAAAATACACCGTCGAAATTAAATCCCTCAACAGCAAGTTTCTTGAACTTAGTCTGCGCCTGCCGAAAATGTTTTCTGAAAAAGAATTTCAGTTGCGTAACGACTGCAGCAGGCAAATTGAGCGCGGAAAAGTAAACCTTTCTATAAATACCGAACAGGCAAGTTCTAAAGTTAAAGCTGCCGGTATTGACGCTACTTTACTTAAGCATTACTTAACGCAGTTACAGCAGGTTAGCACAGAATTAGGCCAACCGGCTGACAATCTTTTACAGTTGGCGCTGGGCCTGCCGGAAGTAGTTAAATATGATGAAGAAACGGTATCAGACGAGGAATGGAAAATAGTTGAGGATACCTTTAAGCAGGCTATGGCCGCTTTTCAGCAGTTCAGAAAAGACGAAGGCGATACGCTTGAAAAGGATAT
>CAMLFI010000486.1 GCA_946479225.1 uncultured Mucilaginibacter sp.
AACCAGGTATATTCTGACATGGATGCTTTGGCCGTTACTGATCTGCAATAACCCCGTTATTGTGTTTTTGGGATCTGTTTAAGCAACCAACGCGTTACATCATTGGCAGCCTTGTCGTTTTCGCATTCGGCAGGCAGGCGGCCGTTCACATACTCGTTATAAAGCCAGGGGTCGCCAACTGCAAATACTGTTCCTCTGCCGTACTTCGTCGTAGCGATGATAACAGCGTCGCCATCCTTTAATATGCTTCTGGCCTTGCCCGAAAGCGTGAGCGTAGAAATATCCTTCATGAAGATCTTTTTCGCTGTTTTAAACAAGGGGTTGCCGGTAACTGTTAGTCCGCCATCAGCAAAGTGATCATCATTGATGACGTGGTTATGTAGATCGTTATTAAAATGTAGCCCGAATTTGGCAGCCAGCTGATTAAAATGTGGCAATTCTACATTGGTACTATCATTAGCCATCAAAACCAAAACACCTCCGTTTTTAACATATCGAACAATTTGATTTATGTCTTCAGTTGTAATGTAATTAGGATTGGCGTTTTCTTTTTTTGTGTCGGGATCAACAATAATGTAAATATCAGTGCCTTTCAAGTTGGCCGCGGTTGATGCCTCATTTAATGACTGTAATTGAGCGCCCTGTTTTTTGAAAACAGCAGCCCAGTTAGAGAAGCCTGTATTGGCAGTATCTTCCCATAAGTAGTGAAAACGCTCGATCTGCCCCGTTGCATTTTGATGCACCTCGCGGTTAAAGTAACAGTCGAGCGTAACAGTTTGCGCTTGCGAATGAAACGAAACAATCAACAGGAACAATGTGCCTAAGCGCAATAATTTTTTCATATGTCGAATTTGTAGCAGAGTAAGACAGGTAAAGTTATTTATAGGAATGCCCGTTACTTAGTCGGGTTTTTTTAACGAAACATTATCAAATTTGACAGTAGTGGCTAATTTAATATTTCCGGAGGCCACCATTACTCCAGCCTTATAATTACGCGCAGCAGGTGCTTTTAGCAAACCCACCTTTTTCCATGATTTTCCGTCTTCGGACACATAGCCTGTGAACCGGCCCGATTGCCTGATCAAGCGAAGCCAAAACTGACCCGTTACCCGGCCATAAGTAATAAAAGGCGCATCTGTGAGCGGAATAGCGATGCTTTGTTTATTATTCGCGTAGTTCCCTTCAGTCAGAATGATCTTCCAACCGGGTTCTTCGTTAATTTCGAGCGAAGGTCGGGCTAAGGCCAAAGTAATGGTATTCGAATGATCATCAGGACCCGAAGCCATAGAAAGTCCGACTGATGAAGTTTGCGCACTAAATTGCGGAACGAGCCTTACCGTCAGGGAACAATCGCCGCTTACGTTTTGGTAGATAGCAGGGCGCAGATCGCTTGTGCTATCTGTGAGCATCCGTTTCGCTTTCAGTTCATATAATGGCCCATTAATACCGCCGTACACCTGCACGTCTTCTATGTCGGCCGCAATTAACCATTTTCCCCGGAGGGCGGTAGCTGACGACACTACCGATTGATCACTCATTCCATATCGGTTAACCGCTGTAATCCGATAATAATACATCACACCTTTTTTTACTCTTTTGTCAGTAAAGGTCGGGGTTCGCAAGTTTTTATTCAG
The DNA here is from genome assembly GCA_946479225.1 of uncultured Mucilaginibacter sp. The sequence goes on from CAMLFI010000486.1 coordinate 1,635, forward strand.
GGTGATATAAGGCCCGTTTCTATTGGTCGATCTTTGGACAACATACGTATCGGCGTTAAGGACTGCTATCCAATTAATATAAATGGTGCTTCCAGGCAAGGATTTGACAATAATTCCGGCAGGCTGCGCGGGGATATGACCTTCGTATACGGGCTTTTCCAATTTACGGCTAAATAGCAGGGTGCCAAAACCCACATTGTCCCCGCCTGAGCCTTGTAATTCGGGGCGTAATTTTTCCGCAACGCTTTTAGTAAAGGGCGCGGCCAATCCGGCCCGATTAACATAATGGTTATATACCTGTTCATATATCGCGCGGAACTTCCCCCTGCTTTCGGTGGAAATATTCTCGTGGAAGTATTTTCCTGTTTGGTCTAATTGAGCCACATACGGCACCTCGAGGCCAAGGTTATATTTTGCGGTATATTCAAACCCTTTTAAAAGCCTGTTATTTGCGTATCCATACAGGTCCAAACCCTGGTGCCAGGCTATTTCTGCGCAGTCGGCTAAGTGCCCAAGTCCTAATTGTGTATGTGCCTGGTCCCTGCCGGTTTCCTGGCACTGGCCTTCCTCATTTACCACGTAATGTTTCAGGCTGCCATCTCCGGCGCCATCCACATAGTAACGCAGGCCGTTCTCAAATATATTTCGGTCGTTACAAAAAACGCCGATTGCCATAACTGTTTTAACAGCCGCGTTATCCCAGTTACCGTTGGCAAATAGCGCGTAATCCTTTATCACCGGGTACACCACTTCCCTGAAATGTTTTTGGGTTTGCGCGATGTCTGCCGCACTCCAGCCTGAATTTGTATAGCGCAGTATCTCGGCGGCGTTTATCATTTTGAACGGACCCAGTCCGGCCATTAAAACTGCATCTTGCCCGCCTATCTTTTTTAAGGTAATAGACCATTTGTTTATAATTTCCTGCGCTTTGATCGCATAGTCACGGTCGCCGGTGATTACCCACATTATCGCGTTCTGATAGGCTGCGCCCGCGTCCGAATCATAATTGCCTTGCCCAACTGTCGGCTTCCGGCTTACCACGGCCAGCGGGCCCTGCATTTGATAGTTTTTTTGCGATAGCTGATGTGCTTTAAAAACAACGAATCC
>CAMLFI010000487.1 GCA_946479225.1 uncultured Mucilaginibacter sp.
CAAAATATCAACCTCGTGTTTAAAAAGCATGGCTAATTTACTAAATAGTATACAACAGGATTAATAAATTTGCGGATGGTTGAAAATGAACAAAACGACAAGCCCGGAATTGACAAGCCGCTTAACAGTTATGCTAAGTATAGTGCTATGGGTTTCCAGATGATAGCAATAATAGGCATTTTCGCTTTTATCGGTTATAAATTAGATGCCGCTACCAATCATGAAACCCAATGGGTAACAGCGTTGCTGTCGCTTGTTGGCGTGTTTATCTCCCTCTATATTGTTATCAGATCTGTAAAAAATTGAAAAAAATAATATTTAAGCTCGTTCCTTTTTTTGTATTTACCTTGTTGTTGGCGGCTATACCATTGTGCTTAAAGCTTGCGGGCATGCAAAATTTGCTGGCTACCCAGTTTTGGGTGATGTTTGCATTTATTGGTTTTTTAACCCTTGCGGTTCTGATTTTTGTTTTGGTGATACAAAATTTAATGCCCGAATATTATGCGCAGGCTTTTTTAGCTGCAACCGTTTTTAAGATGCTGGCTTGCCTTTGTTTTATGCTGTTTTTAATGCTCAAAACTTCGGTAAATAAGCCCGCTTTTGCGGCGGATTTTTTCTATTTATATTTCTTAAATACAGGCTTTGAAGTTTATCTTTTGTTGCGTAACTTGCGCAACCAAAATTTAAAGTAAAAAACTTTATTTAGATGTATAAAAGCTCAATTTTGAAAGTAAAAAAATCTTCCCTTCTATCCATTTTCTGCGTTTTTTTAGCATTAATGGCTTTTTCTGCTCCTTCTTTTTCTCAAGAACATGCTGCCGAACACAGTACTGATACCGTAACTACCGAACACGTTGCAGAAGGTATTGCACATCAAACCGGCGAAGCTGTTGCAGCCGAAACCGGAGAGCATAACGGCGAAAAGAAATTTGATGCAAGCGAGGTTATTTCAGAGCACATCGCCGATTCACACTCTTTCCACATAATTGGAGAAACTGCAATGCCGTTGCCTGTTATTTTATATACAGATAAAGGGTTGGAAGTTTTTTCTTCAGCACATTTCGAGCATGGCCATGCCGATTACACTGGTAAATATTATACATATCGTTTAATAAAAGATAAAGTAAATATTGTAGGTACAGCAGGTGAGGTATTGCCCGCGGCTAGCGTTATTAAACCGCATAGCACGCTTATAGATTTTTCTATTACCCGCAATGTGGTAAGTATGTGGCTTTCAATAGCTGTTTTGCTGGTCATATTTCTCACAGTCTCTTCGGCCTATAAAAAACGCAGCGGACAAGCACCTAAAGGTCTTCAGTCATTTATGGAGCCCCTTATCCTATTCGTTCGCGATGATATTGCCCGTCCTAATATTGGTTATAAATACGCACGTTATATGCCGTTATTATTAACCATTTTCTTTTTTATATGGATAAATAATCTAATGGGGTTAATTCCGTTCTTTCCGGGTGGTTCTAACTTAACAGGTAACATTGCTGTAACGCTGGTATTATCAGTTATTACTTTGATTGTTGTTAACTTTGGTTCTAACAAACATTACTGGGCGCACATTTTTGTTCCACATAGCGTACCTAAAGTTTTATGGCCATTATGGTGGGTTATAGAGCTGGTGGGTATTATTTCAAGGCCCTTCGCTTTAATGATTCGTTTATTTGCCAACATTACGGCAGGCCACATTATTGTATTAAGCTTAATATCATTAATTTTCGTTTTTAAATCATTATATATCGCACCGGTATCGATTGCGTTTGTTGTGTTCATGGATGTGCTTGAGCTGCTGGTTGCCGCTCTACAAGCATTCATTTTCACGATGCTTACTGCCCTGTTTATAGGTGCAGCTATTGAAGAGCCTCATCATGATGCTCACCACTAATTTTAAATAACTATACATATATATTAACTTTTAAATTTTAAAACAATGGTTGGAAGTATCGCTGCACTTGGTGCAGGTTTAGCAGTTATCGGCGCCGGTATCGGTGTTGGTCAAATTGGTGGCAAAGCAGTAGAAGGTATTGCTCGTCAGCCAGAAGCAGCTGCAAAAATCCAAACTGCAATGATCATCGCTGCGGCACTTGTTGAAGGTGTTGCTTTGTTCGGTGTGGTTGTATCATTTATGGGCTTGAAATAATCAAACCCCGTAAGGAAAAAACATTAACCGTACCGCAGCGATTGGCGGCGGTACGGTTATTAAAACATTAAACTTAAAATTCTGAATATAAACAATGGATTTAGTTACCCCAGAACTTGGCTTAGTATTTTGGACCACAGTATCCTTTTTAATACTGTTTTTCCTGCTTGCTAAATTTGCATGGAAGCCTATTGTTGGCGCCATTGACGAAAGAGAACGCTTCATTGAAAGCGCTTTATTAAAGGCCGAAGCGGCTAAAGAAGAAATGTCTCGTTTAACCAACGAGAATGAAGCTTTATTAAAACAAGCCCGCGTTGAGCGCGACGCAATTTTATCAGAAGCTAAAAAGGTAAAAGATCAGATCATCAGCGACGCTAAAGAAGCTGCACACACAGAAGGTGCACGCCAGATTGAGCTCGCCCGTATCGAGATCAATAACCAAAAAGCTATCGCGATGGCTGATGTTAAAAATCAGGTTGCATCTTTATCACTTGAAATTGCTGAGAAAGTGCTGAGAAAGCAATTTGAAGATCAGCAAAAACAAGACGAACTGGTAAGCCAGTTATTGAAAGAAGTGAA
>CAMLFI010000488.1 GCA_946479225.1 uncultured Mucilaginibacter sp.
AACCTGTTTCTAGGTGTTGATCTATTGGGCGACGCTTCTGAGCTATCTACAGTTTACATGAAGCCTTACACCAACGACAATGTGGTACGTATGAAAGCCCGCATGAAGGCCGCGGTTAACTACAAATTCGCCAACGAGTTATTCTACCTGTCGGCCTAGGCAATTACTGAATTATTGAATGATTGATCTATTGAATTGATCGTTCATAATTCTGCCCAATCAATAATTCCATAATTCATTAAATCAATAATTAAACATACATGTCAATTTACAATAAAATAAACGCGGGGTTCAGTCTTGGTACTGATGAGCCTATAACGGCCGGTGTTGAGGATGTGATCTACATCTTTAATCAGGATGATGTAACCATCTCTTACGACACCCTTAACCCATTAATAGTAGACGACCTGACGGCAGTTGGCTCAGCCAAAGTTTACAAGTTCCAGGGAACCAACAACAGCTTCAACTCCATATCAAAAATAGCCAAAACTGCGGTAGGCCCGCGTTATACTGAAGAAATAGACTTCAATATTGCAGGTCTTTCTGTTGATATAAAGGCCCAGCTACAAGCCATGGGATATGGCCGTGTATGCGCAGTTTTGGTCAACAATTATAAATCAAGCGATTCTGCAATTGAGCTATTTGGTGCCGTAAACGGTTTGATCCTTACCGAAGCCGAGCGTAACGCTGCCGACGAAGGTTTGGATGGCGGCTATAAATTAAAGCTAACCAACCCTGATAAGTTGAAGGAGCCTTACCCGCCACGCGCCGTTTCAATTCCGCCAATCAGCGGCAGCGCAACCTATGCAAGCACTATTGCAGCGTTGGAGGACCTGGTATCCTAGTCATTTTCCGGCGACAGGTAACAAGCCTGTCGCCGGACTGCCAACTCCTTTTAACTATTTAAAACTACAAGAACTACTACATGAAAACCTATTTGCCACAAATTGAGCGACGAATTTTAGTAAGACCCAACCAGACTTTCGGCATCCTTAACTATGATCTGGACAACGCTTATCCACAACGGATGCTTGAACTGGTGGCAGGATCGCCAACCGCCAAAGACTGTTGGAACAAACGCGCGAAATTTATAGCGGGTAACGGCTTTGAACAAAAAGATCTGGGCAGGAAAATAATAAATGCCCAGGGATTAACATTGGCTAAATTGCTTAAAGCCGTGGCTCATGATGTGGCATTATTTACCGGTTTCGGCATCCATGTAAACTACAATGCCAATTTCAAAATAGCATCAGTTAACTATGTAAAGTTTGAAGATATCCGCATGGGCGATATTGACAACGTTGAAACTGCTGATAAATATGCTGTTTATTCAGACTGGGGTCGCAAAACCTGGAAAAACGTAACCCGCAGCAAAATAGCTTTTATTGATAAGTATGATCCGGATATAGAGGTTATAAAAAAGCAGGTGACTAAAGCCGGCGGCTGGAAAAATTATAAAGGTCAGCTGTATTATTTTAACCCTGCCGTTGATGATTACCCGCTGATAGAGGCCGACAGCGTTTGGGAGGATTTTGAAACGGAAGCAGGTATTAAAACTTTCAATAATAGAGAGGTAACAACAGGCTTCCTCCCGTCAACCATGCTGTTTATGCAATCGCGGCGCGAAGAGGCGGATAATGCTGGGCCGGATACGGATCAGGCGAGCAGCAACCAGGCTTCGCAATTGGAGAAAGACTTAGGCACTTTTCAGGGAGCAAAAAGCGCGCAAAAAATTATCGTTATAGAATATGAAGATGAGAGCCAAAAACCCGAGTTTCAGCCCTACTCCATCCAAAACAACGACAAGCTCTTCGAGAGTACAGAAAAATCTGTTGAGGCGCGGATAATAAAAGGGTTCTCCGTTCCGAAAGAACTGATCAATGCTGAAAAATCATCGGGCTTAAGTAACGGCGGCGAAAAGAAGGAAGCCATCAGAGAATTCAACGACAATACCGCATCCGAAAGATTGGCATTATCAGAAGCATTTGAGGAGATTTTCAATAATTTCCACGTCTCTATAAATCCATCAGCTAACTGGAATATTATACCTGTTCCTGCAACCGTTGCGGATGACAGCCCCGGTCGGACAGCAGGTTCGAGCATAAATCAATTGCTTTTATCTGAACTGCCTGCCGAAAACAAAATAGCCATCCTTATTCATGCCTACGGTTTTAAACAAACGGAAGCGGAGAGTATGGTGGCTCACTAATCATCCACCTCACCAAATACACAACACATATGATTTTAATAGACCAGCTAACTTTTCAGCGGTACGAGGATATCTCTGCAAATATAAAACCGGAACGCCTCAAAGTCTTTATTACAAAAGCCCAGGATCTGGACCTTAAACCTTTTTTGGGCCGTTCGCTTTACTATGATTTTATTAAGCATTTTAACGAAGATGGCGCGATAAAAGACGACGCGCCGCAGCATTACAAAGATTTGCTAAATGGCAGCGAGTACTTTGACAAACGCGGGCACATTGCTTTGTATGAAGGACTATTACCTACGCTACTATACTTTGCTTTTTCGCGATTTATTGAGGCTGATGCTATCAGGTATACATCTACAGGTCCGGTGCAAAAACAATCCGATCAAAGTGTGCGCTTATCCCCTGCAGAGCTTAGTCGGCTTGTCCAACAACAACGTAGTGTGGCCAATGCACATGCTAACGAGGTTGAGAAATTTCTGAAAGATCACCAGGCAGATTTTCCACTTTG
>CAMLFI010000489.1 GCA_946479225.1 uncultured Mucilaginibacter sp.
ACCAACTTAACGGGTGTAGGCAAATCGTTCTCGCATACCTTTAGTCCGTATTCTGTGAGTATAATTAAAATAAAAACCGCAGCTGCTAAATAAAAACCACGATATCCAATAAAAAAATTCTACGCCCCTGTACTGTTATCAGTGTCAGGGGCGTTTTCTATAACGATTGCGTACTTAAAATTTAAATTAATTGTTCTTACCACAGTTATAATTGTAATATTGAATTTTTATTTTCCTGACTAATTACCTTCTTTTTAAAATATATTTTATGAGAGCTTTTTTAACAATTGCTTTAATAAGCTGTGGCCTTGGGGTTAAGGCGCAGATACCCGCAAAACCACAGGCTCCGGGGCTTAAATTGTTTCGCATTCAGGATGTGCATTTGCTGCCGAGTCCTTTTAAATCTGCTGAAAGTGTGGACCTTAAATACATGCTGGCGATGAACCCGGACAGGCTGCTTGCCCCGTTTTTACGCGAGGCGGGCCTAACGCCTAAAGCACCTACTTATACCAACTGGGAAAACACGGGTCTTGATGGCCACGTAGGCGGACATTACTTAACCGCGCTGTCGTACATGTATGCATCAAACGGGAACCCGGAGGCGCTAAGGCGTTTAAACTACATGGTGGCAGAGCTAAAAAAATGCCAGGATGCCAACGGTGATGGTTATGTTGGTGGTGTACCCGGCAGCAAGGAACTTTGGGCCGAAGTATTTAAAGGAAATACCGGCGCATTGGGAAAAAAATGGGTGCCGTTCTATAACATCCACAAAACGTTTGCAGGCCTGCGCGATGCTTACGTATTAACAGGCAATGAGACTGCTAAAAACATGTTTATCAAGTTTGGCGATTGGTTTGTAAAGCTTACTAACACGCTGTCGCAAGAACAAATACAAAAAATGCTGGGCACAGAACACGGCGGTCCAAACGAGGAACTGGCCGACCTGTATGCTTTAACCGGCGAGAAAAAATATTTGACAGCCGCATACAGCTTCTCGCATCAGGCTATATTGCAGCCGCTTGAAAAAGGCGAAGATAAACTGGATAACCTGCATGCCAACACCCAGATCCCTAAGATCATCGGCTTTAAACGCATTGCTGATGTTAGCGGCGATACCTCTTACAATGCCGCTGCCGAGTTCTTTTGGAAAACAGTGGTTAACAACCGCACCGTTGCCATTGGCGGCAACAGCAGGCGCGAGCTTTTTAACCCGGCTAATGATTTTTCGCAGATGATTTCTGAAGTACAAGGGCCCGAAACTTGTAATACTTACAATATGTTGAAGCTGACCGAGGCGTTGTTTTTATCCGATGCTACTTCGGGTTATATGGATTTTTACGAGCGGGCTTTGTATAACCACATCCTGTCATCACAACATCCAACAAAAGGCGGCTTTGTTTATTTTACACCGATGCGTCCGGGTCATTACCGTATCTATTCGCAGCCGGAAACCAGCATGTGGTGCTGCGTAGGCTCGGGCATGGAAAACCATGCTAAATATGCCGAGATGATCTACGCGCATGATGCTAATAACTTGTTTGTTAACCTGTTCATCCCATCAACTTTAAATTGGAAACAAAAAGGCGTTGTGTTAACGCAGAATAACAGTTTCCCGGAAGCGGAAAAAACTTCATTTACTGTAGCAGAAGCAAAAAGCGGTCAGTTCACTATGCAGGTTAGATACCCGTCATGGATAAAAGATAATGGGCTAAAGGTTACCATAAACGGCAAGTCTTTCCCTGTAAAAAAACAGGCAAACGGCTATATCGCTATTAAACGCGTTTGGAAAAAAGGCGATAAAGTAACTGTTGATCTGCCTATGCAAACCAAAACAGAGCGTATGCCTGATGGATCTAATTACGAAGCAGTAGTTCACGGCCCGATTGTTATGGCTGCTGAAATTGGCAATAAAGATATCCCTTTGCTGTTTGCTGATGACAGCCGCATGGGCCACGTTGCCGCAGGCAAAGTTTTGCCTTTGCAAAACATGCCGATGTTTGTGAGCAGCGCTACAGCTAATGATGCCGGCTTTATCAAACCTGTCGCCAATCAGCCGCTAACCTACAGCATGAAAGGTTTGGTGTATCCTGAGAAGTTCGAGTCGCTAAAATTAATACCTTTTTATAAGGTGCATGATGAGCGTTATGTTATCTACTTTGAAAAAGAGACGCCTCAAACATTTGAAGTGATAAAACAAAAACTGGCTGCCGAAGAAGAAGCCGCTGCTAAGCTGGCCGCTGCCACCGTCGATGTAATTAACAGTGGTGAGCAACAACCGGAGTCGGACCATTTTATGGATAGCGAGAATTCTGCAACAGGTGTAACCCGCGGCCGCCACTGGCGAAATGCTAAAGGCTGGTTCAGCTATAAACTGGTTGATAAAAATAAGGAAGGCGCAATTATTCGTCTTACTTATCTGGGTAACGAGCGTAACAGGCAATTCAATGTATTGGTTAACGACCAGATAATAGGAAAGGTTAGTTTAGACGGAAACAACGGCAATGACTTTTTCACTGTTGATTACGCTATCCCGGCTGAGATTTTAAGCAAGGCTATCAATGGCGGTTTAACCGTTAAGTTTGCCGCTGCTGAGGGCTCAACTACGGCTAATATTTACGAGGTAAGGTTGTTGAAAAAGTAAATTATTAAATCTCTATCACGACTCCCCTCTTGAGAGTAATAGCCCATGATTAGACAGGCGTCAAACTTCGTTGAATT
>CAMLFI010000490.1 GCA_946479225.1 uncultured Mucilaginibacter sp.
ATGTATTTCGTTGTTGATAATGAAGCTGTCATCAACATAACTCAGGTTAGGGCATACGTATTTGTCCATTGCTTCGGCGGTGCTGATGGTGGCCCGCGCGCTTATGTTTTGAGCCATCAAGTGATCCATATAATTACGCACAGCTAGCCAGTACCATTCCAAATCGTGGTTGCCTTTTACAATAACCAGCTTGTTACCTCCCGCCAACCATTGGGCCAGGCTGGCAAACACTACCGCATGTCCCCCGGCGCACAGCAATAGTTTCCATACTGATTTATAATCGTCAGTTTTAAGGCCGTACTTTATTTCCTTATCGTTTACAGATTTTTTGAGATCGGGCATTGTCTTGATGATACCGATAGCGGCGAGGGCCTGCTGCCACATGGTAAAATCGGATTCACTTACAGGTACCCGGCCAATGCGCAGATAATCTATCATGTCGCCGTTAATGATCAACATGCCCGATCCTTCCTTCCGCTTTTCCATTAACCGGTGTATAAACCGCTGAAAGGAACCGTCGGCAAAGAAGTTTTCCGAGCCGCTATAGTTGCCATCTCTATCCTTTCCCTCGGCCAAATGCAGGTCGCTGATCACAAAAATATCATTGCCCTTAAAAAGGTAGTTAACCACAGGCTGGCCATAACTAATAGTATCTGTTTCGGGTTGATGTGTCATTTGTAAAGCGTTTAGGAAGATATAATGCAGGTTTATTTCACATAAATTTAAAATAAATTTGCGATTAGTTAAATAAATTTTTAATTTAAGTGGCTAATAAACAGATATTTGGCTAATCTGTTCAGCACGCATCTACATTAAACCTGGAACACTACCATTATGAGCTTTATCAACCTACTCCGTTTGGTGCCGCGCACCCTTGGAAGCTATTTCAGAAATCAACACTTTATCATAATGTTCTCAGCTTTTTTATTGCTGATGATATACGGTTATCATGGTAATTTTGATCTGCTGCGTTCTATTATCCCAACCTGGACCATACCCGGCGAAAATGTTTGCTGCCGCGTACCCATTATACCCGGCCTGCCCTGGGATCGCGAACTGATCTCTTTCGTCGGCGGGGCAATATTACTGGTTGGGGTGCCTATCCTGCTTATCCGTTTTTTGTTTAAAGAACCATTAAGTAAGTACGGATTGGCTTTACCCGAAAAAGGCAAACGCTGGACGGGGGTATTCACCTTCCTGTTTTTAGTAGCGGTGCTTGGTCCCGGTTTTTATATGATCAGCAGCGACGCTTCTATGCAGAGCGTTTACCCGTTTTATAAACCCTTTACCTCGGTTAGCCAGTTTGTATGGTACGAGTTGGCTTATTTTCCTTTCTTTATCACTATTGAATTTATTTTTAGGGGATATCTACTTTTTGGCCTGGCTGATATGCACGATACGTACGTGCGCGAAAACCCGCAGCGTAATAATTATTTCATCGGTTTTGGCCTTATTATACAAATGCTGGCCTATACCATGTGGCACATGGGCAAACCGCTGCCCGAACTTTGGGGTACACCGGTATGGGGGCTGGTAACGGGGATTTTCACCTATCATCTGCGCTCTATATGGCCGGTTACGCTAGCTCACTGGGGGCTCAATATATTTTTAGATGCCATGATACTGCACCACCTACACATCCTTTTTTAAAAATTAAAGCTCATGAAAAAACTGATCTTCCTGAAAATAGTACTCGTGCTTACAGGCCTCTATGTGGTTGCAAGCGGACTTAATATTGCCGCCGGTGGAATGCTCACACTTGGCTGGGGCGGCTCCAAAGATTTTTTCACGGTGACAGATCAAAAGGCATACCTTATTCAGGATAGCCATGTGCGTTTTGTGGGCGGGGTATGGTTGGCGCTGGGGCTGTTCTTTATGTGGTCGGTTACCAATGTGTACCGTTATTTGCCGCAGCTGCTTTTTGCCTGCATCCTTGTGTTTGTGGGGGGCCTATGCCGCTTGTTTCAACCAGACGGCGCAACCTTCCACATGCCCGTGCTCGGCTCATTCCTTGCCGAGCTGGTAGGTATGCCGGTACTATTTATATGGCTGAAAAAAACGGTGCGCTAACTATGCCCTGTCGCCTTCTTTAGCAAGCCGCATTTTGTAACTGGCACGCATCAAAGTGTTTAGCAGTAGTATAAAAATACCGCCCGGCAAAGCTAAAACTACCGTGCGTACCCAAACATTGGTAATGCCCAACGGCCAGCCGGGCGCAAAATCCCACCGATAGTCGCCGAGTATGCCCAACACGTTTATAAGTTCAATAGTGCCGGCACCTAAAACTCCCACTACAAATTGCAGCAAGGCGCTTTTCTTCCGCAGCGCCTTGGCTAAACTGGCAAAAAGCAAACCGAACGCCCCTATAATAATTACAAAAATGAGCCAGCCCGGGGTAAAGGTGTAAAACTTGCCCAAGTATGATAGCAGCTCGACGATACAACCCAGAGCTAAGGCGGTAAGAAAGTACTTTAACCAGAGGATGCCGTTATTTTCAAGCGCCATTTCGCGCAGTGTCTTTTTTTCGGCGAAATAAGGTACCAAAGTTTTCCTCAGACCACTAACCATATCGTGTCGCGCCACCCAGCCAAAATCGCGCTGAGCCTTTGACGGATCGGCGAGCCAGTATTTACGCGTTACTTCAAGGGCTTTGTCTTTGGTCATTTTGGGCCGGTCGCGGTTAAAAAAGTAAACCAGTTCGCTTA
>CAMLFI010000491.1 GCA_946479225.1 uncultured Mucilaginibacter sp.
GTTTTTAACGTTAATCCACCCGGCAGGGCTTTTCCGGCAGAGCGAGGCGTCCAATCCGGACCATACCCTGTTATTGTAATCGGTTCATTTAAAATCTTGTTGCATGGCGAGTAGCCCAATTTAATTGCAGTAGCATAAGTAAATGGCTTGGCTGTTGAACCCACCTGCCGCGCGCCAACTTTTACCTGGTCGTTTTTAAAATGTTCGAAATTTATGCCGCCCACCCAAGCTTTTACATAGCCGGTGGTAGGGTCCATGCTCATTAAAGAATTACGCAGTAACATCTGGCAGTAAACAACCGAGTCGATGGGTTTCATTAAAGTATCTATACTACCTTTCCAGGTAAACAAGTTCAGCGTATCGGGCGTGTTGAAGTTTCTTAGTATATCTTCGTCTGATTGTTCTTCTAATTTTAATTGCCTGTACCGGTCAGACTCGCGCATACCTTGCTTTATCCGCACATCATAGTTGCTTATTCTGGCTGATAATTTAACGCCTTTCCACTCCATATTAAACTGGTGCTGCAGCTTGCGCATCCATTCTTTTTGTGCCTCCTCGGCATACTGCTGCATGGTAGCGTCAATGGTGGTGTAAATTTTTAATCCGTCATGGTTCAGATCGTATGGTGTGCCGTCACTCTTAACAAAATTACCTGCTGCCAATATTGCCTTTACGGTTTTCCTTAATTCTTCCCTGAAGTACGGCGCCAACCCTTCGTTGTGGTCTACCGGATGAAAATCAATACCTAAAGGTTTTTGCTGTAGTTCTTTCGCTTCAGTTTCGTTTAATTTTCCCTCCTCGGCCATGCGGGCCAAAACAAAATTGCGGCGGCTCAAAGCATCTTCCGGGTGCCGTACGGGCGAGTAACGACTTGGCGCATTTACTATAGCCACTAATACTGCGGCCTGATCGGCAGTTAGTTTATCTGGCGTAGTGTTAAAAAATGTTTTAGCAGCCGCGCTTATACCAAAACTGTTACTACCAAACGGAACTGTATTTAAATACATGGTAATAATTTCCTGCTTGGTATAGTGCTTTTCTAAACGAACGGCAATTATCAGTTCTTTTAGTTTTTGAAAACCGCGGGCAAAAAAACCGTGGGCCCGTCCTTCTTCAGAAAACTGGTTAAGGGCCAATTGCTGGGTAATAGTACTACCACCTTGCCTGCTACCAACAAGGTTATAGGCTATTATGGTAAACGACCGCCAAAAATCTATACCCGAATGGTCATAAAAATGATTGTCCTCGGTAGCTACAAGTGCATTAACAACGTTGGGTGATATTTTACTGTAAGGTATAGATGTTCTGTTTTCGCCCTGGTAATACTTACCAATTTCGGTATTATCCAATGCAAGTATTGACGATGCCTGGCTACTTTTTGGGTTTTCCAGTTCGCGCAGCGATGGCAAGGGACCAAATAAACCTAAAGTAGTAGATCCTATTAACAATAACACGATAACAAAACAGGTAGCTACAAATTTCCAGATATAACCGTTGTATCTGCGTATATCTTGCTGTGTAAGTTGATCGTTCTTTCTAAAAGGTTTGTTCATAATAGTTAATGTAACTATCTAATAAATTCTTGTCGGCTAATTTATTCAGATTTTCCTGTGTTATAATAAAAATGCTGTATTTATCTTTTGCCACCTTCATAATCTCAGGCAGTAAAGGAGTTACAGCTTTTTTGTATGCCTGAGCGCCTGCCAGGCTGGCAAAGCGGCCTACAAATATCAATTGATTATTGGGTCCCGCGAATTTTAAACGGTGAACAACACTGTTTAGTTTGTAGGTAACCCTGTTAAATTGCCCCAGGCCAAAACGCGAAGACGAAAGATCCTGGGTGCCCGTGCTTACATTTATTACAAAATAATAATTGGCACTGTCGCGCTCATTAAACAGGTTAGACACAAACTTGGGTTTGACAGGTGCAGCTGTAACCACCTGTTGCTGCTGCGGCTGTACCTGTGCTACCACGCTATCGCGCTTGGGCTGATCTATAGTTGGGGCTTGAACCACAGGCGGTGCAGTGGCAACGATAGAATCCTTTTTAACCGCAGGAAGTTGAGCCGGTTGCTGAACAGGCGGAGTTGTTTTTGCAACCACCTGAGGCGTAACAACAGTTGGTTGCGCAACAGGCGGAGTTGTTACCGGTTTCTGCACCACCGATTCTGTACGTGTCTGAACTACAACCGGGGCAACACGGTTGCGATTATATGGCGTTTCTTTTTTATTAGCAACGGGCGATGAAAATATCAACTCATCCTCGTCATCATTGGTTAACACAACCGCCATAGCCGCTAATTGCAAACGATTGGCGTTTATGTATTCCAGGTGCTGTTGTATTAATGGCGTTATCAATTTATCCTGCGGATAGGTTTTAGCTATATCCTGCAGTGATTGTTCAAACGGCTCCAATTTTTGCTGATGCCCGGCGGCAATGGTGCGTAGGTAGCGCAATTGCGGCACGAGTGCGTTATCAGGGTAAATAGCCTGCAAACTATCAGCACCTGTAACCACCTGTGTAAATTTTTTACGTTGGTATAAACTGAACAAGTTATTGTATGCCGATTTAAACTGTGTGTCCTTATCATTCAACTTATCCGCATAATTAGGATCCAGAATAACTTTGGCAAAGATGGATTGGGGAAAGGTACTCAGCAATTTATTTTTATAGGACTCAGAAAGCTGCTTATTGCTATCGAA
>CAMLFI010000492.1 GCA_946479225.1 uncultured Mucilaginibacter sp.
TTAAAGGCTGATTCTTTTTTTTATGAAGATCACTTTCCGGGCAACCCGGTAACGCCGGGTGTTATCATAACAGAAATAATGGCGCAGATAGGCTTGGTAGTTTTAGGCATCCATTTAATGTTGGGTGATGCTCAGCGCGAAGGTTTTGAAATGCACGAAGATTCGTTTCCGCTGCTTACGTCAACCAGTGTTGAGTTCTATAAAATGGTATTGCCCGGCGAAAAAGTTACAGTTACCTCAAAAAAGGTGTATTTCCGATTCGGGAAATTAAAATGTGCTATAGAAATGTATAATGCCGGTTCGGAATTAATTGCAAAAGGTGTATTTTCAGGGGTTATAAAAAACGCGGCTGTTAACAAACATGAATAATCGGGTAGTAATAACGGGTTTGGGCGTTGTGGCGCCAAACGGAACAAATGTGCCTGATTTTCTAACGGCTATACAAAATGGAGTTTCGGGTATAAAACATTTTCCGGAATACGAAGAGCTTAAATTTAATTGCCAGGTTGGGGGAGTACCTGATTTTGAGTGGGATGTGTTGCGGAACTACATAACTGAAACCAGCCTGTACGGACTTAAAGGAAAAGGTATTGCTTACGGCATAAAGGCTGCTTTAGATGCCTGGACGGATGCCGGTAATGAAATTGTGAGCGAACTGCCACTTTGGGATACAGGCTGTGTTTTTGGCAGCAGCGTGGCTGATACCGATGTAATTAAAAATGCTATTAATCGTGTTGACGCGCACGAGTCTAAAAAGCTGGGGTCGCGCGTGGTGGAGCAGATAATGAACAGCGGTGTTACCGCTTATATTTCTGGTAGGTTGGGCTTAGGCAATAAGATAATTAATAATTCTGCAGCGTGCGCTACAGGTACGCAGTCCATATTTATGGGTTATGAATATATAAAGTATGGCATGGCCAAGCGTATGCTTGTTGGTAGTTGTGAGTTTGTAGATAGATATGTTTTCGGCGGATTTGATTCCATGCGCGTGTTATCGCGTAAGTATAACGATGAGCCCGAGCGTGCTTCGCGACCAATGAGCGCCTCTGCAGGTGGATTCGTACCCGGATCGGGCGCGGGTGCTCTGGTTTTAGAAGAGATGGAATACGCCTTGGCCCGCGGTGCGAAAATATACGGCGAAGTACTTGGGGGATCGACTAACTCTGGCGGACAGCGCAACGGGGGAACTATGACGGCACCTTCGTCTGAAGGGGTGGTTAGGTGTATACAGGAGGCCATAGCCGATGCAGAAATAACGGCTGATGCGATTGACTTAGTTTGCGGGCATTTAACTGCTACAATAGCCGATAAAATGGAAATACAGAACTGGGTTAAGGCGCTTGGTCGCAATGGCGATGACTTCCCTTTGGTTAATTCATTAAAGTCAATGGTGGGGCATTCTTTAAGTGCGGCGGGCTCAATTGAAACAGTTGCTGCAGTTTTGCAGTTAAAGTATAACTTTGCGCATCCAAATTTGAACCTGGAAGATCCGATGCCGGAAATTTTAGATGCGATTGGGTCAAACAATTTGCCCACAACTAAGGTAGACAGGCAGATTAATACTGTGGCGAAGGCCAACTTTGGATTTGGCGACGTAAACGCCTGTTTAATATTATCAAAATTTAACTGATGGACAGAAAAGAGATTCTGAATGAATTAAAAAAAGTGTTGGTGCCGTACACAGAAGATAAAGCGATGCTGGAAGGATTAACGGAACAAACAGATCTGATAAAAGACCTAAAAATCAATTCAGCCAATCTGGTTGATATTATAATTGACGCGGAAGCGCAATACAATATAGAGATAGACTTTGATGCTGCTGAAAAAATGTACAATGTTGGAAATTGTATTGATGTAATAGCTGATAAAATAAATAAAACCGCTTAAAGGCATCCGCAAACAGTTTTATTACCCACTCTTACTGTAAAAATTTACTTACAAAACTTGGCTAAATAGCCTTTGAACAACATAGCATAGGCTAAATGCATTTCGACTGTTATATGCAGTTTAGTTTTGTTTGCTTTTCTGTTATTATAGGTTAAATTTGATTGCCGATTAATCCTAACTGTTATGAAAAAAGTTCCCTATTGTCTTGCAGGCTCATTCCTTGCATTATTCACCATTTTTACTGTTAATGCCCAAACCATCGCTGTAAAAAGTGCGCCCGCAACCGTTAAAATTGATGGTAACGCGGATGAATGGAAGGGGTATGAAGAAAGCGTAAACGAAAAATCTCATATAAGCTATATAATATCAAGCGACAAGGATAATTTGTATCTAGTTTTAAAAACCAAGGATAGAAAAAAGCAGCAGAATATTTTAGGTGCTGGTGTTACTTTTAGCATTGATCCAAGCGGAAAGAAAAAAGAAACTTTCAGTACCACCTTCCCTCATCCTGATATGGATGATCTGAGCGAGTTTGAACATTTGGATGATGCCAATTTAAAAATGAGAGTAGCATCAATGGAGTTCAAAAAAATTCGTGTTATGGGCTTTGCAGGTATTCCGCCATTAATGGGTGCTCAAAAAAACGATCAAAATATTTACGCTTCAATAAAATATACTGCAGAAGGAGAATTGGTGTTAGAGGAGGCTATCCCATTAAAGCTTTTCGCTGTTACAGATGCTGCCGCGCCTGAATGGACAGTTCGCGTTCGCGATCTACGATTGCCGCGAAAATTCCCCGTTCCGACCGCGACT
>CAMLFI010000493.1 GCA_946479225.1 uncultured Mucilaginibacter sp.
CAGGAAATTTAGCTGTAAAACATTTGTAAATAATTGTATATCAAACAACTGTACACGGGGTTAGTTTACACATTTGCGTGCAACAGCTTTACGCACGAGTAGAGCCATCGCGCAGCCCACTGCTTATACTCCCGTGAGATTGGGGACGGAAATATTAATTTGAGGAATAGAAAGATACACCTGCTATGATTACACCCAAGGCCAGTAAATATCCTAAAACTTGAAAGCTCAAGAAGAAAATAGTTAGAGGTGCAACGCAAATGGTTAAAATAGAAGAAGCTAAAATAGCCCGCCTTGAACTATTTTTAAGTCTAATCACCATAACTAATTCTGTCAAAAAAGTTGAAACGACTAACACACCGACAAAGAACAGTAAGGTTTTTAAAGACCTGCCGAGATCACAGAAATACCAAATTAGTCCAAAAAATAATAGATAAAGAACTAAATTGATAAGTTTATTTTTGTCTGAGAAAGCACGACTGACAGCATCACTTAGGTTTTTTAATTTCATTTTTTTCTTGTGTTATCTCCGTCCCTCAGGGTCTCTCATAGAGGACCCTGAGGCCGTGATGCCTAAGAAACCACAGTTACTTACCTGTGGCTAATATAGATATTCCATCCTGCAACGGCATCATGCTAACGTGTTAAGCATTGTATACCTCAGGGTCCCTTTCAGGAGACCCTAAGGGGACGGAAAGGAGTAAGCGCGCTCCGCGTCAGATTTGACCGTTCAATTATAGATCCACAAAAGCGTGTTCTTTTTTTGCTTTCGCAATAGCGGATCAACCAACTTCATGGTGTTATTAGATATAGCGGGGCATCCCCATCCCTCTGGCGTGCCCAGCGGATAAACTTCCTGCTCGGGCACGTCGTCCCACGAGTGGAAAACGATTTGCCGCCCCATAGCTTTATTGTTGGTGCTTTCTAATCCGTTTAAATAATATTTGATATGAATACCCCAGTTACTGTAACCGCGCCCCTTTAGTTGGTATTTTCCTAATGCGGTACGATGGCTCCCGTCCGCATTGCTGAACTCCGGTTTGTATCTGGATGAGATACCCGACCATGGCCACCTGCCGCAGCCGTGACTTACCAGGCCCGATGTTAATATACTATCGCCTTTAAAGCTCCAAACCACAAAGCGCTTAACGCCCGATGATAAACTCATATCTATTAAAATGCAGTACTGTGTATTGTAGCTTTTTTGCTTACAAAATTGCAATGCTTGCTTTGCCTTTTCCCGGGTGCGCTTAATATCAAGCTGTTGCCCGGCAGCATGGAAACTTAAAAGCAATAAAAAAGCCGGCAGAATTCTGTAAATTATTTTATACATCGTTTTGCCGGCTGATTCTATGTTAATGGATATTATCGCCTGCTGCCAAATATGCGCAACATCGACATAAACAGGTTGATAAAGGTTGTATACAATACAAACGCACCGATTATTACCAATTTCTTCGACTCAGCACTGCCGTACTCTAAACCCGCGCCTATGCGTTTTAACATTTGGATATAATAGGCTGTTAATCCCACCATTATAGCCATAAATACAAAGCTAAGCAGGTATTGTAACTGAGAGCTCCCTAAAAAGAAATTAACCAGGCTAACTACAAAGGCACCCATAAAAATAACGATCAGCACAGAGCCAAACTTGGTAAGATCTGTTTGAGTTGTATAACCCGCTATAGCCATTATACCAAATACCGCAGATGCACTTAGAAATACAGTAAACATAGAGCCTATTGTGTAAAGAAGTGCAAAAACACTCAACGTAACGCCTATCGAAACAGCGTAAGCAATAAATAAACCCAGTAGCGCGGTGTAAGATAAACGGTTAAAACCAAAGCTCATAACCATTGAAAAAGCAAGCGGCGCAAATATGGCAACATAACCTAATCCGGTAAACCCACCTACTTCCCGGTTTACTATAAGATCCATTAAACCCTTATTAATATAAAACTCATATGCCACGAATGCTGATACCCCTAAGGCTACAAACATCCAGGTGAAAACCTTAGCTAAGTATTTGCGCGATGAGTCGGATTCGTCAATTTGTATTACGTTGTCATAAACGTAGTTTGATTCTTTAATTTCCATTTTTATTTTTCAATTATTGGTACTAAGTTAGTTTTTTTAGTATCAAGTAGCTAGTATCAAGTATCAAGACTAAGTAATTTTTAAATAAGCCAAGGAGCGAGAATCAAACAAGATAATTAAAATAAAAAACTTAAAAATCTTGATACTTGATACTAACTACTTGATACCCTATGAAAGTCGCTTAATCAATTGCTCCTCTACTTTCTTAAAAAATTGTATTGGCTTTAAGTTGCGCCAGATCATATCATCCAGTTCGCCGCCGAAGTTGATGTAATAGTCGATGTTGTTACGTTTAAACTCTTCAATTACATGCTCGCGGAAGTTGATCCCTGCTATCCAGCCATCATCCACATCCTGAAACCACTCTTCGTAATAGCAATCGTCGGATGAGTGATAGTTCAACACATTCTCCCCTATCAGGATAAACTTATTGATGCCATAATCTTCCATCAACTCAATTATCTCGCGCTTAAGCAGCATAATATCGTTGTTAATGGCATCGTTCCACTCGCCAATGAACTCTATGATAGCGTAAGAACGCTCGTAATCGGCAAATAGTACTTTCATGTACAAGGTATTCGAGCCGAATGAATCCCATTGCG
>CAMLFI010000494.1 GCA_946479225.1 uncultured Mucilaginibacter sp.
ATAGGAGTGCGCCCTGCCATACCGAATGCAAAAGCATGCGGCTTAATGCCTGTATTAATATCTCTGCCGATTGTGCGAATGTGTTCATAGCTGCCCGGTTTTAAATGATCATTTGCCTTTTTCCAGTTTTTGCAATAATTCCTTCATTTTCTTCAGTTCCTCGTTTGATGTTTTATCGTTACCCAGCAAAGCAACCATTAAATTAGTTGCCGAGCCGTTAAACATGGAGTCGACAAAGCGGCCCAGCATATTGCCTTTTACTTTATCCTCAGGCAACGCCGCGCTGTACACGTGTTTCATCTGGCTATCGTCCCTGTCTAGCATACCCTTTTCGCGCATTACCTGCATCAGCTTTAAGGTAGATGTGTAGATAACTGCCTCTTTTTGCTCGTTCAGTTTATCATGCACAAAGCGTACGGTTGAGGGGCCATGCTGCCACAATATTTGCAGCACATCCATTTCGGTTTTAGTAGGAACAATATCAGGATTGGTCATGGTAATAAATTATACAAACCAAAGGTATGCATTAAAAACGTACGTTTGCAATAGCAAGATTGTAACAAAGTTAAAATAAATGGAAAGCCTTATTAATAAATAGATGGTCAGAAATAAAAAAGCCCGCCGGAGTATAATCGGCGGGCTTTTTATCAAGGGTATATTTTTAGCCTTTTTTAAGCAGGTCTTCTACAACCGCTATAAATTTTGCTTCAGTATCATCCCCATAACCAAGGATAGTGCTTGCGATGTTACCTTTTGTGTCAATAAAATAAAAAGTAGGGAAGCCGGTCACGTGGTAGGCTTTCACCGCCTCTGCCGCTTCTACATAACCCGGATAAGCTATATTATACTGCTTTTTAAAAGCCGTAACAGCCTGCTTGCTGTCTCTATCAGATAAACTTACTATAATTACCTTGTCTTTATACTTCTTATATAAATTATTCAGCGGTTTTAATGATTGCATGCATGGGCCGCAGCCAATAAAGTAAAAATCCATCAGCACTATCTTGCCTTTCATATCGCTTAACGACATCTTTTTTCCGTTAGTGTCAAACAGCGTCCACTCTGGGGCAATAGTCCCGGCCGCCAATAGCATAGGCGGTGCGGCTTGTTTTTTGGGTGGATGAAAGCCCTTAGGAATGGTGAACGACGCGATGGTGATGCCGGGGTCATTGATCTGATAATCATAAAAGTTTAGTTCGTTGTAAACACTTGTTATACCATCGCCATATCCGGCATGCCTGCCTTTAATTATCAGGGCCCTGGGTAGTCCGGTCTGCTTATCAACCAATAAGTGTTGATTAACTACAAGACGTTCGTTATGAACTACCGTATCCTTGGTGGTAATAATCAAGTGGTCATAAGCCACCGCACTAAGCACCGTGTCCTTACCTTTAGCAATGTCCGAAGGATTCTTTTTTACAAAATCAGCCAGCCATTCTAACTTAAAAAGCAATGTAGCTTTAAACAGCATTGTGTGTAGGTTTTTCCTGGTATTGTAAACACTATCTGCGGGAAAAAGCGTTATAAAGTTCTCGCCATAATACATATCCGTAGTAAAAAACTTCCAGCTGGGGTCTTTGTACCTGTTCAAAAAGTAGTAGCCCAGGTCCTTTTCCTCGGGAACCTTTAAAAGCACATCTTCGTTTTGCCTGAATAAGGTATCGCCGGTTTCGTTCTTTTGTTTATAGAATGACTTATAACTTAGGCTTTTATATTGCTTAAGCTTAGCCGCCATGTTTTGAACGATAGATGCTTGCCCCTTTACGTCGGCACCAAAAAGTAATGGCGCTACGCACAGGCCGGTTACAATAAATTTTTTAATAATGTGGTTCATAATGCTAAATTTTAGGTTAGGATATTTTATCTACGATTTCTTCGTAAATCTACGAATATCTCGTAAAGAATAAAATACTTTAACAAATTTTCACACTTTTACCCGTGCGTGGATAATTGGAGTGGGGCTGTTGCCGGGTATTTGTTGCTGTTGATCTAGCAAGTGCTACGCTACAAACTAAATAGTTATAGCGGCTTTTACCAGATAGGGAAGTACATCCTTTTGAAAGGATACAAAGTTTTTGCGCACGTCGCTGTCGCTTACCGAAGTAAACGCAAAGCTAAACACAATGCTTTTGCTGCAGGTAATGAGGAAACGCAGGCGCTGCATATAGTTGCCATCCCTGCGGATGTGTGGTATACGGGCGAAGGACGACATCAGCATATCCTCCAGCTCGTTGCTTAAATTCTTTAAAAATTCCTGTGAGTTGGTTGATTCGCGGATGAAATCCCAACCGATGAACTCATTACAAACCGTATAACTCAACCGGCAGGTTTTCATGATGAGGCCGCTCAGGTGTTTTTCTTCATCCTCCTCTGGGCTACTTTTGCTTATAAGGTCATCAACGCTAACGCGGATGTAATCCATTAGCAAGGTATGCAGCAGTTCTTCCTTGCTTTCAAAATATTTGTAAATGGTAGCCTTAGCTATGCGTGCGCGTTTGGCAATTTCGTTAACGCTGGTTTTATGGTACCCGAATTTCCGAAAAAGCTCCTGCGCGGCCCGCTTTATGCTGTCTTTTATTTTTTCGGCTTCCATTCAGATCAGTTAGACACGGTTAAGTAATTGCGTGACGCGTCAATATACACATTATATGGTTTGAGTGAACGTACCGCCGGCGCTTTATTGGGTGTACCATCCTG
>CAMLFI010000495.1 GCA_946479225.1 uncultured Mucilaginibacter sp.
GCAACGGCGTTACCATGCTTGTTATCCCAATAATAGCCTTCGGATGGTTCTACTTTTAAAACGGCAATACGTGGATCGTTCTCGCCTTCAGTAAACCAAGTCTTCATAAGCGGTTCCCATAACTCGGCGATTTTTGCTTTGTCATCGCTCACGTTTGCTATGCCATAAATATTGAGGAAGTCTGAGTGTTCAGAACCCTTAAACAAGAGATGTACAAAAGGATCAGCTGTTACTTCGCTGTAAGTGTGACTATCATTAGCAAATAAAAACCAAAAATTGCCTTCGTCATCAATTTGCTGAACCGCCATGGGCCGCGTTGAAAAAGGTATTCCGGTTTTAATATTACTGCAAAAAAAGCAAGTGGCCTTATCTGCAAGTTCTTTTAATTTCTTAATGGCTTCGGGACCGGCAAGGTCCTGATGATTGTCTTCCGGCTGTTGTTGATTAATACTATTCATAACAAAAAATGCTTTAACCAACTACATCAAATAGTTCGCCAAAGCATCTATTACAAACAATAAAATTGAGTGCTAGAGTAAACAGGCTGTGTTATTCGTAAAACCCGAAGTAATTACGGGCATTATTGTAGCAAATATCCTCCACTACCTTACCTGTCCAAGCTATATCGTTAGGAAGCTCCCCGTTTTCAATATCATTACCAAAAAGATTGCATAATATCCTCCGGAAATACTCGTGACGTGGAAAAGACATAAAGCTGCGTGAGTCAGTCAACATACCTACCATACGGCTTAATAAACCGATGTTTGAAAGTGAATTCATCTGGTTAATCATACCCTCTTTTTGATCCATAAACCACCAGGCAGATCCAAATTGTACCTTTCCGACTACAGATCCATCATTAAAATTACCTGCCATTGAAGCAAACAGATCATTATTAACCGGATTGTTGTTGTATAAAATAGTTTTCGCTAAGCGGTTATCGGTATCCAACTTATCTAAAAATCTAGACAGGCTTTTTCCATGGGTAAAGTCGCCTATTGAGTCCCATCCTGTGTCGGGTCCTAAAGTAGAGAGAGCCCTTGTATTGTTATTGCGTAAAGCCCCTATGTGATACTGCTGAACCCATCCTTTTTCGTGATCCCACAAAGCGAATTGATACAACAGGGCCGATTTAAATTTCAAATTTTCATCAGCGGTAATCTCGCTGTGGTTTCTTATTTTCTTAAAGATATTTACTATCTCGGCATCAATATAATCAGTGGCGTAAATGTAGTCTAAACCATGATCTGATAGCCTCCCTCCGTTAGCAGCAAAATAATCATGACGTGATTTTAACGCTGAAAGATACTCATCAAGATTTTTGATCTGTGTACCGGAAACTTTTTCAAGCT
Source organism: uncultured Mucilaginibacter sp. (assembly GCA_946479225.1). Next base: position 1,353 of record CAMLFI010000495.1, read on the forward strand.
TATCTATATATTCATTTAGTCCGGCAACGCTGTCCGCGTTCATCGCTTTATCCGGACGGAAGGATGGCAGCACTTTTACACCAAAATTGTCTTCCTTAATTTTTTTATGATCTGCCAGGTTATCCAACGGATCATCCGTTGTTCCTACCACCTCAACTTTATTTCTTTTAAGCAAGCTACGTACGCTGTACTCTGGTGACTGTAGTTTTTCGCTGCACTCATCGTATATCTTTCCTGCAGTTTTAGGTGAAAGCACCTCTTTAATTCCGAAGTAGCGTTGCAGTTCAAGATGTGTCCAGTGGAATAAAGGATTACGCAACGTATGGGGCACAGTAGCCGCCCACATTTCGAACTTTTCTCTGTCGCTTTTATTACCGGTTATATAAGCTTCATTTACTCCGTTCGCGCGCATGGCACGCCATTTATAATGGTCGCCTTTTAGCCAGATCTGTGTGATATTTGCAAATTGCTTATCAGAGGCAATTTCATCGGGCGGTAAGTGGCAGTGGTAATCTATAATGGGTTTATCAGCTGCATAGTCATGGTATAATACCTGCGCCGTTTTAGTATTCAACAAGAAATCGTCGTCCAGAAAATTCTTCATTAAGTTTTTTGCAATTTGCGGTCGGCAATAATACTATTTATCCACAATTACTTAAGCCGCATTAACTAAAAAAACGTTGGCAAAATACTATTTCGATTTCGGGTCGTCAATAAGAACGTACCCACAATCAAAACAAATGATTGAGACCGTTACCCTACCGCTTTATTTAAAGCAACTATAGCCGGTTTAAAATCTTCTTTAGCTACAACAAACTGAATATTAACCTTTCCCTTGGCCACGCCCGTACTTAATATATTGATATCAGCTTTTGCCAACGCAGCCGCACTTTTAGCTAACAAGCCAGGTTGATCCATGTTGCTGCCTAGTAAACACACCATTGCCACAGGCTCGGTGGTTACCCGTTCAAAATTCTGTTGTAACTCGGCTATCAGTTCTTGTTTCAGGTCGTTCTCCCAAATAACAATGCTAATGCTGTTGGCGCTGGTAACCTTGTAGGTATAGCTGATGCCGTGATTGTAAAAAGCCTGCATTATCCGCAAATCGCTGCCCACGTTACCGGTCATTAACGGATCGTAGATATCAATCATTAATTGCTTATCCGTTCCGGTAATAACCTCTACCCTTTTTATGTTAGATACATAACCCTTTGTTATAAGCGTACCCGGGTGTTCAGGCTCGAAGGTGTTTTTGATCCGCAAATGAACGCCTGCCATTTCAAGTGGCTTGGCAGCTTTAGGATGTATGGCTTCCATGCCCACATCGGCAAGCTGATCGGCAAT
>CAMLFI010000496.1 GCA_946479225.1 uncultured Mucilaginibacter sp.
CTGCTTTAACGATTCTATACCGATCTTTAAATGCGTTTCTACATAATTCCCCGTAACTTTTGAATCGCTTTCACTAGTCTTTACACCTTCAGGTATCATGGGCTGGTCAGACACCAATAACAAAGCCCCGGTAGGTATCTTGTTAGCAAAGCCTGTTGTAAAAATGGTAGCGGTTTCCATATCTACCGCCATAGCCCTCAATTGCTTTAAGTACTTTTTAAATACCTTATCGTGTTCCCAAACCCGGCGGTTGGTGGTATAACAAGTACCGGTCCAGTAATCTAATGAAAAATCACGGATGGTGGTTGATATCGCCTTTTGCAGCGCAAATGATGGCAGTGCGGGTACCTCTGCAGGTAAATAATCATTCGAGGTTCCCTCACCTCTTATAGCGGCTATCGGCAGTATCAGGTCTCCTACATTATTCTTGCGTTTTAATCCTCCACATTTACCTAAAAATATCACCGCCTTTGGGTGAATGGCAGTAAGCAAATCCATTACCGTAGCAGCAACAGAACTACCCATACCGAAATTAATAATGGTAATGCCATTAGCGGTAACACTTTGCATGGGCTTATCCAAACCCATAATAGGCGCGTTATTATTCCATTCAGAAAAAAGCTGAATGTACTTTGAAAAATTGGTAAGTATAATATAATCACCAAATTCTTCAAGCGGGCGCCCTGTATAGCGCGGCAACCAGTTAGTTACAATAGCTGCTTTTGTTTTTAAACCCGATCTTACCGGGCTTTGCACTTCCTTCACTTTTGGCTGCGTGCCGGCCTTTTTTACATCTAATTCTTCGTTCATAACATCTCTTTTTTAACAACAAACCCCGGCTCTGTGCCAGGGTTCGTATAATATTGTATAATATAAGCGAAGGTTATTTACGTTTTGTTAAGCCACTTTTAACTTTTTAAGGTCAGACTTTTCAAATTTTTCTAATGCGTAATCAACGGTTATATTCAGTTTTTTAATATCCTTTTTTGAAGGGAATTCAAACATCGCATCTATCATGATAGCTTCGCAGATAGACCTCAAACCACGCGCGCCCAGCTTAAACTCCATGGCTTTATCAACTATAAATTCTAATACATCTTCATCAAAATCGAGTTTAACACCTTCATATTCAAACAGTTTTTTGTACTGTTTTAGTAGGGAGTTCTTCGGCTCGGTTAGAATATTGAACAGCGCCTCTCTATCAAGTGGGTTAAGGTAAGTTAACACCGGCAAGCGTCCTATAAGCTCGGGTATCAAACCAAATGATTTCAAGTCTTGAGGGGTAATATATTTGTAAAGGTTTTTCATGTCTACTTCACCCTCATTACCTTTCAGCTTATATCCTACTGTTTGTGTACGTAAACGGTTAGCTATTTTACGATCGATTCCATCAAAGGCACCACCGCAGATAAACAGAATATTGCTGGTGTTTACAGTTATCATTTTTTGGTCAGGATGTTTACGTCCGCCTTGAGGTGGTACGTTAACCATGGTTCCTTCCAATATCTTGAGTAAAGCTTGCTGAACACCTTCACCTGATACATCACGCGTAATTGAAGCGTTATCGCTTTTACGCGCTATTTTATCCACCTCATCAATATACACAATGCCGCGCTCCGCCTGGGCAACATCATAATCTGCAGATTGTAAAAGCCTGGTTAAAATGCTTTCAACATCCTCGCCCACATATCCTGCTTCAGTTAAAACAGTAGCATCGCAGATACAAAACGGTACATTAAGTACTTTCGCTAAAGTTTTAGCCAACAGCGTTTTACCGGTACCTGTCTCTCCCACCATGATGATGTTTGATTTTTCGATCTCAACCTCGTCCTTTTCAATACGCTGGTTAAGCCTTTTGTAGTGATTGTAGGTAGCTACCGCTAAAATTTTCTTGGCATCATCCTGACCTATTACGTATTGATCAAGGTGCGATTTAATTTCGGCAGGTTTTAATATAGCCGGGGTTGACGACGACGTTTTCACCTTGCGTACTTTCAACTCCTCGGCCAGTATCTCGTTAGCCTGGTTAACACATTTATCACATATGTGCGCATCAAGCCCTGCTATCAGCATAAGGGAATCCTGCTTGCCTGCGCCGCAGAACGAACACCTTATTTCTTTGCTGTTTTTATTCATTGTGATTAATAATGTTATACAAAGTTAAATAATTGCTTTTTAGAAAGCAATTTTGAGTGAGTAGTTGATGAGTTGATAAAGTAAGTGGTTAAAACAACCATTCACTCTATCAACCATTATATAATAATCAAATTACTTTGATTTTGTTTTACCGCCTCTTAAAATCTCATCTATCATACCAAACTCTTTGGCTTCCTCTGCTATCATCCAATAATCACGATCCGATGCATCATGTACTTTTTGATAAGATGCGCCGCTATGATCTGCAATTATCTGATACAATTCTTTTTTTAGCTTAGTGATCTCATGGTAAGAAATTTCTATATCAGACTGCTGACCTTGTGCGCCGCCTGACGGCTGATGAATCATCACCCTTGAGTGAGGAAGTGCCGCACGTTTACCATCGGCACCTGCGCATAATAACACTGCACCCATTGACGCTGCCATACCTGTACAAATAGTAGCTACATCATTTGTAATCAATTGCATTGTATCATAGATACCTAAACCTGCATATACTGACCCTCCAGGTGAGTTGATATAAAGCTGAATATCGCG
>CAMLFI010000497.1 GCA_946479225.1 uncultured Mucilaginibacter sp.
GAGTGCTCATTACGATGAAAAAGGATCTGTATTCCATCCTCCCTTCAACAAAGTAAGTTTTGAACCACAGGCTGACGTAGAGGACAATATGTTGGCAGAATACCTGGTTGCCAATAAAGGGATATCACTTGAATCAGCTCAATATTTTATTGAGAAATATATTGTAACGCTGCGCCAGGAAGCTACAGGCGGCGAAGTACCACTGGGTAACTTAGGCGTTTTTTATACAGAGGGAACAGAGCTTTCTTTTAAACCAAATGACAGGTTGAGCAATGATCCTGCAATGTATGGGCTCTCTCCTGTTAAAATCAGCAAGGCAAACGCTGCACCTACAGCTTCCGAATCATCACAACCCATTGTCGAAACAAATCTGCCAGAACCTGAACCCGAGGAACAAGAGATAGCCGGGGAAGAGGTTGCTGAACCGCTTGAAGAAGAAGAGCAAGTAAGTCGCGGGCCTTTGAGGGGTATATTGATAGCCCTGGGTGTAGCTGTGGCTTTAGGCATCGGTGCGTTTTTGTTGTACCAATATGCTCCTGCTAAATTTGATACGAAAAACAAAACGGTTGCTGCTCCTGCTAAAAATAAACCCGTTATTGTTGCAGCGCCCAAAGCCGACAGCTTGCATACTGACAGTTTAAAAAAAGCGTTAAATGACACAACGGCAAAGGTTACTACCGATACCGTAAGAACTATTAGCTACGAATTGGTGATATCCAGCTTTAAAACAATTAATGGAGCAACAAAAGAAAGAGACAGATACATTAAAGCAGGGCTTACCAACGCGAAAATATTGCAGGGTGCGCCCGGGCGGCGGTTAAAAATCTCTATCGGCTCTTTTAAAACACGGGCAGAAGCTTTAGAACTGAGAAAAAAACTGATAGCGCGAGGCACATTAACAGAAACAGCTTACGTATTACCTTTTACCGAACAAAAACAATAATTATAATACTTTAATATAAGACATGCAGGCAGTTACAGATACCATCAGCCAATTAACGGATACGGCCAACCGCGCCGCACAACAATTAGCAACAGCACCGCAGGAGCTACGTTTTGGCGACCTTTTAGTAAAAGGCGGCTGGGTTATGTTGCCTATAGGTATTTTAGCGGTTTTAGGCTTAGTTATATTTTTCGAGCGGTATTTTACCATCCGCAAAGCGGCAAAAAACGAGTCGCAGTTAATGCAACAGGTGCGTGGCAGCGTATTAGCGGGCAATTTAGATTCGGCTATTGCCATTTGCCGTAACAGCAACACGCCATTGGGCCGTATGTTGCAAAAAGGCTTATTACGCATAGGTCGCCCTATAAAAGATATTGAAGGCGCTGTAGAGAACATTGGTAAACTGGAGGTATCCAAACTGGAAAAGAACATAGGCATTTTGGGTATTATAGCGGGTATAGCCCCTATGTTGGGCTTTTTGGGTACAATAGCCGGTGTAATTAAAATATTTTTTGATATCTCGCAAACAGGCGATATAGGTATAGGCACTATATCCGCCGGTTTGTATGTAAAGATGGTAACATCAGCTGCGGGGCTATTCGTGGGTATGGTTGCTTACATATGCTATCATATTTTGAATATGATGGTAGATAAAGTGATATTAAAACTGGAAACAGACGCAATTGAATTTATTGACCTGTTAGAAGAGCCAAGCAAATGAATTTAAGAAAAAGAAAAAGAGGAGCCTCTGCCGAAGTACACACATCGGCCATGAATGATATCATGTTCTTCCTGCTTTTGTTTTTCCTCATCGCGTCAACGGTGGCCAATCCAAACGTTATTAAGTTGATGCTGCCTAAATCATCCAGCGGAAAATCGATATCAAAAAAGACAATAGTAGTATCTATAACACAGGATCTTAAATACTTTGTAGAAAAAAAAGAAACACCGGTAGCCGGTTTGAGCAGCACCTTAGAGAGCTACAAAAAATTGGCAGAAGAAGTGACCATTGTTTTATACGTTGAAAAGACGGTATCCATACAGGATGTGGTGCAGGTGATGGATGTAGCGCAAAAATTAAATATGAAACTGGTTTTGGCGACGGAACCGAAAGGGTAGTGATTAGTTAATAGAGATTAGTTGATTAGGTTAAAACTGAAAAACTAATGACCAATGACCCAATGACAAATGACCAACTACGAACACGAAGAAAATAATTATCCCAAAGCATTCCTAGCAACAGGCATTATCATGACTGTGCTTATTGCCGCGTGCTGGTTTATCGTGTTCGGTACGCCGCCCCTGCCCGAAAACGGCACTGGGGGTATTTTAGTGAATTACGGCACGGTTGATGAAGGCATGGGCAGCGATTACATGAGCACTGATGAACCATCAGCTGCGGAGAATGCCAACAATACCAAACCCGATAAAGTAACCGATGCGACCCCTACTCCAGAGAAAACACAGGTAGAAAGCAGCGATAAAAACGTTGTGACCCAAAACAGCGAAGATGCTCCCGAAGTTGCGGCAAACGCTAAGAAACCAAGCAATACAGTAGCTACTCAACCCGATAAAACTCCACCCAAGCCAACTGTTAACCAAAACGCGCTATACAAGGGCAAAACCAACAACGGCACCGGCGAGGGCGACGGAAATGGCAATGTGCCCGGTAACCAGGGTAAACCTACAGGTAGCACCCTTACCAATAATTATGATGGGAC
>CAMLFI010000498.1 GCA_946479225.1 uncultured Mucilaginibacter sp.
AAGGAGGCGGAAAGGCTCACTTTTTATGGTCGCCGGGCATAGGTTATGCTACAAAGAAATGGGATATAGGTGCCCGTTTCGAAAACTTTAGCGGAAACCATTATAGCGATGGTGTAATTGGTTTGCGCGTGGCATATGGCTTTGGCCTGTAAAAAAGTAAAGCCCCTGGTCACCAGGGGCTTTACTTTTTTATAGCGGTGTTGCTATATCAAGTCAAACCCTATATCTTTCCTAAAATAAACACCATCGTAATAGATCCGGCTGGCGTCGGCAGTGGCTTGTTGTAAGGCATCAAACAAGTTATCCTGTAAAGAAGTAATAGCCAGTACACGGCCGCCGGTACTTATAACTTCGCCATCTGCATTCAAAGATGTTCCGGCATGAAATACATGCGAACCACGAACATTGTCAATGCCCGATATTACTTTATTCTTCAGGTACTCGCCTGGGTAGCCGCCTGCTACGCAAACAACGGTTGCTGCAATTTTATTGGATATGATTAACTCCTTTTCGTGCAGATTAACCTCTGCAACACCTTTTAATAGTTCAATAAAGTCGGTTTCGATACGTGGTAAAACACTTTCAGTTTCCGGGTCGCCCATGCGGCAGTTATACTCTATCATATACGGGTCGCCGTCGCAATTCATCAGGCCAATAAAAATAAAGCCTTTATAAGAGATGTTGTCTTTCTTCAAACCCTCAATGGTAGGAATGATAACCCGGTCCTCTACCTTTTTAATAAACGCCTCATCTGCAAATGGCACCGGCGAAACTGAGCCCATACCACCCGTATTTAAACCGGTATCCCCTTCGCCAATGCGTTTATAATCTTTGGCTGAGGGTAAAATTTTATAGTTGTTGCCATCGGTCAATACAAAAACAGAGAGTTCTATTCCGCGTAAAAACTGCTCTACAACCACCTTGGCGCTTGCCACACCAAACTTTGCATTGCTTAACATTTCAATTAATTCTAACTGCGCTTCTTCAACGGTAAGGCATATTAACACACCTTTACCGGCAGCCAAGCCATCTGCCTTTAAAACAACAGGTAGGCCAATAGTAGCAACATATTCCAGACCTTGTTGCAGGGTATCTTTAGTAAAAGTTTGCGATGCCGCAGCAGGTATGTTGTGCCGCGTCATAAACAGTTTAGAGAAATCTTTACTGCCCTCTAACTGAGCGCCCTCGCTTTGCGGACCGATAACCGGGATATGCTTTATCTGCTCATCAGCCAAAAAGAAATCATGTATTCCCTTAACCAACGGTTCTTCGGGGCCAACCAAAACCATATCTATCGCGTTAGCTAAAGCAAATTGCTTATGACCCTCAAAATCAGTAACGGCAATATTAACATTAGTGCCATATTGCCCTGTGCCGGCGTTACCGGGGGCAATAAATATTTGGCTGCACTGGGGGCTTTGTGACAGCTTCCAGGCGAAAGCGCTTTCGCGACCGCCCGAGCCGATGATCAGGATATTCATGCGGCAAAGATATAATTTTTTGATGTGCAGATATGCGGATGTGCAGATATGCAGATGGGCAAATAAGAAATTTTGCAAAATATCGTTATCGTTCAGTTCATAATTACTATTTTACAGCTCAGCATTGATATCAGAATTAACAAACATCTGCACATCCTCGCATATGCATATTTGCACATCATTAGCATCTGCATATTCGCACATCTGCACATTAATTTTATCTTTGCCTGCCATAATGACTTTTAGATTACCAATGGCGCAGTTATTGAGTTAGCTGCTGCAACAACCAAATATTATGTTAGATTTTATCAGTAAGCTTTTCGGAAGCAAATCAGAACGGGACGTAAAAGCTATTGCGCCTATAGTAGAGAAAATAAAGGCTGAGTTTGCCAAGCTTGATCAGTTAAGTAACGACGAGCTACGTGCCAAAACCATATATTTTAAGGAAACCATAAAAACAGGTCTTGTTAAAATAGATGAAGAAATACAGGAAATTAAAACCCGCACAGAAGAGAACCTTGATCTGGACGTTAGCGAGAAGGTAGAGCTATATACCCAGCTAGATAAACTGCAGAAAGACAGGGATAAAGAACTGGAAGTGATATTGATGAATATTCTTCCTGAAGCTTTTGCAGTGGTTAAAGAAACCGCCCGCAGGCTTAAAGAGAATGAAACACTTGAAGTTACCGCTACTGATTTTGACCGCGATCTGGCCGGCAAGAAACAAAACGTTATAATTAAAGGCGATAAGGCTATCCACCATAATAAATGGCTGGCTGCCGGTAATGAAGTTACCTGGAACATGGTACATTATGATGTGCAGTTGATTGGTGGTGTAGTATTGCATCAAGGTAAAATATCTGAAATGGCAACGGGCGAGGGTAAAACTTTGGTGGCTACCCTACCTGCTTATTTAAACGCGCTTGCGGGTCAGGGTGTACATATTGTAACCGTGAATGACTATCTGGCACGTCGTGACTCGGAGTGGATGGGCCCATTGTATGAGTTCCACGGTTTATCAGTTGATTGTATTGATAAACACGAACCTAACGGAGAAGCGCGCCGTAAAGCTTATTTAGCTGATATTACTTTTGGTACTAATAACGAGTTTGGTTTTGACTACCTGCGTGACAATATGACACGCAGCCCTGAAGAATTGGTGCAACGCAAATTGCATT
>CAMLFI010000499.1 GCA_946479225.1 uncultured Mucilaginibacter sp.
CGCCATCTATGCGGATCCCTTCTTTTTGCAGCATTTTTACCATGCGTACTATGCCGTCGCGTTTTTCGGGGCGCCATGCATTAAATTCGTTGTAGTAAAGCTCGGTATTGGGGGCGTACTGCGCTGCGTATTTAAAAGCATACTTTACCAGCGTGTCGCCATTGCCAACAGATTTTATCCAATTGCTGTTAGTACGATAATTTCCATCTTCGCCCATTTGCTCATTAACAACATCCCAGGCGTTGATGCGACCCTTGTACCTGCCGGCTACTGCTTCAATATGACTCCTTAATCTTTCCAGTTGCTCTTCCTTTGTATTTGGCTTACCCTCTTTATTGGTAAAGAACCAGTCAGGCGTTTGTTGATGCCATACAAGCGTATGCCCCATTATCCACATTTTATTCTTTTCGCCAAACTCCACGTATTGATCTGCCGGCCCCCAGTTGTATTCTCCGGGGCGCGGGTTTACTACCGCGGCTTTCAGGTTATTTTCAATGGTGATAGCGTTAAAGTGCTTTAGCACCGTATCCCTCAACTGCTTACTGCGCTCAGTGGTAATATTGGGCGATATGGATGCGCCAATTAAAAAGGCATCTTTATAAATGTCTTTTAAAGCCTGTGCCTTAACAAGTGTTGGCGTTATCAAACAGCTGATAAACAGCGCTGGCAGCGCAATTAAAACATACTTTAACCGGTTCATTGTCTTTGCTAATTATAATTGGTTGTGTCTTTGATCCCGGCTTGTATAGTATATATACGCCGAATCATTAATAAGTAAAGAAACATAAATAACCCCTGCCAAAAAAACCGACATTGTAACATCTTGGTAGCAGATACAAAAAAGCCCTACCCGATATACACCAGGCAGGGCAGTTGAATTTATTTAATCGATACTAGTATAAGACGGGTATTGGGTTTAGTTTGGTGTTTTGCCGCTGGTGCCAGTACGGGTAAACCGGATCGCGGTCACTGGCGGCATCCAGTTTCTTTATTTGGTCGATGGTTAGGTTCCAGCCCACAGCGCCCAGGTTTTGCTTAAGCTGCTCCTCGTTGCGGGCGCCTATTATCAGGTTAACTACCGTAGGGCGTTGCAGCAGCCAGTTTAATGCAACTTGGGGCACGGTTTTGCCGGTTTCTTCGGCAACTTCATCCAACGCATCGATGATCGGATAAAGGCGATCAAAATCTACCTTAGGGCCGTGACCACCGCCCTGGCTTATACGGTTATCAGCAGGCATACCGGTACCGCGCCTAAATTTGCCGCTTAACTGGCCTGATGACAACGGGCTCCAAACAATGGTGCTCACCTTCTGATCCACACCTACGGGCATCAGCTCCCACTCAAACTCACGGTCCAGGAGGGAGTAGTAGGCCTGGTGTGCCACATACCGCGCCCAGCCATAACGCTCAGATACCGACAGCGACTTCATCAGATGCCAGCCCGAGAAGTTAGAGCAGGCTATGTAACGGATCTTACCTGCAGTTATCAGGTCATCCAAAGCGTGCAAGGTTTCTTCAACCGGCGTGTTGCCATCAAAGGCATGCATGTGGTAGATATCTATATGGTCAACACCGAGGCGCGTAAGACTGGCATCACATTCTTTTATCAGGTTGTAGCGGGATGAGCCAACATCATTCGGGTTGTCGCTCATCGGGAAAGTGGCTTTGGTTGAGATCAGCACCTTATCATGTAGACCTTTAATGGCTTGCCCCAGGATCTCTTCGGACATGCCTTGCGAGTACACGTTAGCCGTATCAAACAGCGTTACCCCGGCATCAAGGCACAGGTTTACCATGCGTTTGGCCTCGGCTACATCTGTGCTGCCCCAGGCTTTGAAAAACTCGTTACCGCCGCCAAAGGTTGCTGTACCGAGGCTGAGCACCGGCACGTAAAACCCCGACGCGCCCAATTGTCTGTATTCCATAGTATGATGTGTTGTTTTGTTGTGATGCCGTAAAGTTAGTAGATGAAAGCTTACGCTGTTTTCATGGTTTTGTCATTTGTTGAGAAATTGGCTTGGCCTTTGGCTTGCGTTGGCGTTCCAAAAAATGTAAGGCCTTGAAAAATTAATTTTTCAGTGACGGAGTTAAATGCCTGTATATCAAGACAATTGCATTTAATGGTGGAACACTTTGGAACACTTTGAAACTACTTATAAGTCAGTAAGATTAGCTGTAATACGTGTATAATTATCTATAAATCAATTACTTGTGAGCAATAGCAGTTTTCCTGCGGTTTTGGAACAGTTTGGAACAGCAATTGGAACACCAAAATTGAACAAAGCGTCATTGCGAGGAACGAAGCAAACTCTACACAGGCTGATAAAAGCAATGTGATTGAACTTGGCGCTTCGGCACGGGGGCACCCAATAGAAGTAATAACCTATGCCTGTCTGTCGGGGATTGCTTCGTTCCTCGCAATGACGAGCCGGAGGGGCGCGTTTTCACATCAAACTTGATTAAAACTCGCACGTTCTTGCACGTTTTGGTTATGATGTTGTTAAAATTATCTACCTCATTATGAGATAATTGAAAAATATTAATCCATTAGTACTAATATTATAGTATTAATACTAATTAATTAGTATTACATTTGGTTTATAATCAAACCACCTTATAAACCTTTATGAAACCGATAATTATATTATTC
>CAMLFI010000500.1 GCA_946479225.1 uncultured Mucilaginibacter sp.
GAAACACTGGCTGTGCTGTGAGCTTAACATACCCGCGTTGCCTGTTGGGCCACGGAACACTATCGGAACAGAGAACTGACCACCGCTCATTGACATGATCTTGGCTGCGCCGTTTATCACCTGATCAATAGCTACCAGCGAGAAGTTGAACGTCATGAACTCGATGATCGGTTTTAAACCATTCATGGCCGAGCCAATGCCTATGCCGGCAAAACCTAATTCAGATATAGGCGTATCAATAACACGTTTAGCGCCAAACTCATCCAGCATACCCTGACTAACTTTGTAAGCGCCGTTATATTCGGCAACCTCTTCGCCCATAAGGTATATGGTTTCATCATTGCGCATTTCCTCCTGCATTGCTTCGCGAAGCGCTTCTCTGAATTGTATTTCTCTCATCGTATATTAAAGTATGATGTTTTTCAGCCGCAAATATAAACACTAATGTGTGAAAAGCAATTGAGTAGGGTTGTGCGGATGGTTTTTGTTACGGTAACGATGTAGATTTTGTACTTTAGATAACTTAACATAAACCGTAGCCGCTCACAGCATGAAATTTCCTTCTATAAAAACCCTTACCGAAGGGGCAAAAAATACCATAACCCGCTTTCCGCTTGAGTTATGTTTTGCCTTGATCGGCACCATTGCGGCAATAGTTTATATAGAATTAAGCCGTCTGAATCGTCCGGCCGAAAGCTGGTGCATCCGGTTGATATTGATGGCTAATCTGGGTTTACTGCTAACGCTGAGTGCTACTTTATATACAGAGAGCCGCGGGATAACAGGGAAACAAAACTGGCTGATTAAAATTGTAGCGGTAGCTGTAGCCATATTTATGCTTTTTATACTAAAACCTGCCGAGCGTGAAGGCGACTGGGTACGGTTCTTTCTAATATGCCTTGCCCTGCACCTGCTGGTTGCTTACGCCGCCTTTACACAGAGGGAACGAATACAGGGCTTTTGGCAATTTAACAAAAGCTTATTTCTGCGTTTTTTAACCAGTGTGCTGTATAGCGGTGTGTTGTACGCGGGCATTGCAGCCGCCCTTGGCGCCGGCAACTTCCTTTTCAATTTTAATTTTGAGTGGGACACCTTTGCTATCTTGGCTGTTTGGATTGCGGGAATTTTTTGTACGTTATTCTTTTTAGCCGCTGTACCCGTCGACTTTGATGCACTGGATGAAGACACCAGTTACCCCAAGGGTCTTAAGATATTTACGCAGTACGTCTTAATACCGCTTGCCTCGTTATACCTTATCATTCTATTAGCTTACGAAACGAGGATCCTGATCAACTGGAACCTGCCTAAAGGGTATGTGTCTAATATTATACTGGGCTATGCCGTATTCGGCATTTTAGCGCTACTCCTGGTTTACCCTATCAGGGACCGCGAAGAGAACAAATGGATAAAAACGTATACCAAAAGCTTCTACTTTTTAATGCTGCCTTTACTGGTGTTGCTTTTTCTGGCTACCGGAACCCGCATTTTCAGTTATGGTATTACCGTGCCACGGTATTTTTTAATGATGTTGGCCATCTGGCTGTTATTTATTTCGCTTTATTTCCTCATCGCCAAAAAGCAGAATATTAAGCTTATCCCCATCTCGCTGTCTGTACTAACGCTGCTAACCATTTACGGACCGCAAAGCGCATTTTCTATTTCAGAGTATTCGCAGGTGCGTATTCTTGTCAACCTTTTCAAAAAGAATAACGCGTTTAAAAACGGCAAACTTCAACCCATAAAAAACAATAATATAAATAAGAAAGACGGCAACAAGGCTGTTGTTCAATTAGAATACGTGGTAGGCGCGTACGATATATTTGCCTTACAGCCGTATATCAGCGCAGACCTGCAGGCGGTAAGCGATTCGCTCGGACGGAAAAAAAATCAGTACCGCGACGGTATTTTAATTGACGGCTACATGTTGCGTAACGAAAAACGCGATTGGGTACAAAAGTATCTGGGGCTGGAAAAGTTCTCCCGTTGGGATATGATGGACGAAATAGATTATTCCTGGAGTTTTAAATCACCAAATGACACGCTAAATGTAAAGAACTACGACTATTTGATGAATGCTGACGTTACCGATACGCTTTCACTAAAATTAAACGGCAATAGCTTTAGAAGAGCACTTGATGATAAGCGCGCATATTTATACAGCATAACAGCAGACAATGAAACTGTAAAGTTTAACGTAAACGACCTGATAAAAGAGCTTCTTAAACGCGGCGACCTTAAAAAATACAACCTTAAGCATGAATATTATGAATATGGCTATAGCCTGCCGCAAGAGTTTTTAATGCAAACTAAAACGACCAATAAGTTTAAGATAACCTTGATATTGAGTGAGGTAACTTTCAAAAAAGAGGAGAATGGAAAAAAGGGTATATTTATATGGTCATCATCCGCGAGATATTTGATTAAAAAGCTGAAATAAAATGGGGAAGTCCTCATATATCTATGAACAAAAAAGGCGAGCCTTCAAGCCCGCCTTCACTAAGTAATCTCTATTCAACCAATCACCAATCAACTACTTCCTCTCACCCTTCATCGTCGCCGCTATCTGCAATGCCCTGTAAGCATTGGCAATGCCGCCGGTTTTTGAAAGACTGACAAAATCAACTTTATCTGCCTGACTGCCCGGTTTAA
>CAMLFI010000501.1 GCA_946479225.1 uncultured Mucilaginibacter sp.
ATACCCGCCACGAAGCTGTGCGTATGTTAGGTACAATTAATGATGTTACCGCCCAGCGTGAAATTATTGATGAGTTAAAAACAAGTGAAGAAAACCTGCGCCTGGTTACGCAAGCCGCAGAGTTGGGTACTTTTGATCTGGACCTTGTAAAAGGGACGATGGAGTGGGATAAACGCTGCCGCGAACTATTTGGCATTTATAATAGCCAACCTGTAAGCTTTGAGCATGATTTTGCACTTGGCCTGCATCCGGATGACCGCCAGCGGGTTGCCGCGGTTATAGCGCAGTCAATGGATAAAAAAGTAAGTAACGGCGAATATGATGTTGAATACAGAACCGTTGGCCTTGAAGATGAAAAGGTACGATGGATAAGGGCCAAAGGCAAGGTGTTTTTTGATGAGACTGATCACCCGGTCCGTTTTATAGGAGCCGTTTTAGATATTACAGAAAATAAACTGGATGAGATCCGCAAGAACGACTTCATTGCGATGGCCAGTCATGAGTTGAAAACACCACTTACATCACTTAAGGCTTACATACAATTATTAATGATGAAGGCGCGTAAAAAGGGTGATGAGTTTTTGATAGATTCTTTGCAAAAGTCAGAGAACCAGGTGAACAAAATGACCTCGCTTATATATGGTTTCCTTGATCTTTCAAAAATTGAAGCCGGCAAATTGAAGCTAAACCTTAGCCGGTTTGATATTAATACGATCATAGAAGAAGTAATAGCCGAAAGTTCGCCTATAGCACCTGCTCATACAATAAAGTTTAACAAAGGTAAACCTTTAATGGTAAAAGCCGACGCCGAAAAAGTAAATCAGGTGCTGGTTAATTTTATAAGCAATGCGGTAAAATATTCGCCAAAGCATAGTACAATTAAGGTTGCTGCTGTTCAGCAAGGTGCCTCAGTTAAAGTTATGGTAAGCGATGAAGGGATAGGTATTGATGTTAAACATCAGCAACATATTTTTGAGCGCTTTTACCGGGTTGATAATCCTGAAACAAAAGGCTTTTCGGGTTTCGGCATAGGGCTTTACCTGTCTGCCGAAATTATAAAACTGCACAAAGGGTTTATAGGTGTTGAGAGTAACGGACATAAAGGCTCCGCTTTTTATTTTATCCTGCCTTTGGCCTGATCTTTCTCGCCCTAATAATTAAAATGCCTCGCCCACAGTAAGCATTAATGATCTGAGGCCCTGACTTACGCCATAATCAAGGCCGATGTTGGTGTCAGACTTTTTATTATATTTTATCCGCAGGCCTGCGCCGGCAGCCGGATTAAAATGCTTAAATGCACGGGAGTTGACCTCGCTGGCTGAATTAATATTAGCAAAAACTACGAAGCCAAACAAACCATTTTGGGTTAAGTCCTTACGGTACTCTGCCTCTAAATACCATAGTGCCTGGCCCCTGTAGCGATTTTGGGCAATACCACGACCCGAACGCTGGCCGGGCTCCATACCAATAGCCGGTAGGTTAAGATACGGTGTAAGCGGGCTAAGGCTGGTCCAATAGTAAGTCCAGAACGCAAGCATGTTCTTCATGCCGTTATCGCTTAGCGAATGATATTTGCGCACATCAATATAAAGCGAGTTCCAGTTGTTACTACTTCCCCATGATCTGTAGTTTACACGGTAGATAAAATTTCCGTACCAGCCCGGCAGGGGGTTTAGCGAGTTATTGCGGCTATCATACAAAACATTAAAACTCGGGCCTGATGAGAAAGAACTTTCATTAGCTTTAGTACCGTATTGGTAGTTAGTAAACTGCTGAAAGCTGGCACTTGCGCCGTTATCGCTGTCTACATCAAAATAATAATCCAGATTATAACCAACGCCAACATACAGATAGGATGTTATGCGCTTAACAATACTTTGGTAAAAACGGATGTATTTGTAGTCAACTAAAAATTTATGATCCTGTGGTTGGCCACCGCCCAGGCCCCAGGTGTATTGCGGGTAAACCATCAGCCGGGTATCCCCCTGGATATTAAACATATTATTTTTTAGCCAGATATTGGAGCGGATGGGTAAGCCGTAACGCCCCTTAAAGTTTAAGTAAGGTGTAAAATTAACATTGGATATATAAGTGGTCTGAGGGCTACCCAAATAAAAGCTACCCGTTGTTGATGTAAGCAGCATTCTGTCCGGTCCCGCATCTGCTGATGAAACCGGCAAAATGGAGAAATAGATCTTTTTGCCCGCTGTATCCGGCGTACGTTTACTACGAATATTGAACAGGTCGCGGCCAATATCAATAATGTCCGTCTTATCGGTGGTGTCAATAATATTTTTGTTTTTAGGGT
Organism: uncultured Mucilaginibacter sp.; assembly: GCA_946479225.1. The sequence goes on from CAMLFI010000501.1 coordinate 2,309, forward strand.
GATCACTTGTCATTTGTGCAAAGAGCACAAAAGGGAGTGTACAAAGAAAAAACAGCAGTAAATATTTCAAAATTCGCGGGCTATCAATGAAACCAAAATAACGCAAGAATATACAAATTGTACATATAAATATGAAAATATTAAAAAAAAATACTTGTTAAAATTTACCCTTATAAAACATTGCCTTAGCTTAAAAAACCGATATTTGCCGCCTTAGCGGGGCCTACCTGTAATTTTATATGACGAAAAAGAAATACTTTTTTACGGTACTGATATTGGGGTGCTTAACGGCACTTTCGCCTTTTTCAATTGATATGTACCTGCCGGGTTTTCCGG
>CAMLFI010000502.1 GCA_946479225.1 uncultured Mucilaginibacter sp.
CCTCGGCCCATAAACCAAATTCTTCCGGCGAGCGGTCGTTTACGGTATGTATATCTGTTGAAGCAGCGGCCCAGGGTTGCGCGGCTAACAACTGATCAACTTCAAAAGCATACTTACAAAAATCGGCATATGCATGCGAGCCAAAGCCGACCACCGAATAATGAACAGTTTGTGCTTGCGGATACTTTTGTAATAACCCGGCAAATTTAACGGCGTTTGTTGGTGCATCGCCCAAACCGTAGGTGGCAGTCATTACGATCAGGTGTTCTGCATTGGGGAACACCTTGTAATCATTCAATTGCGCTATATGCGACTTCTCTCCTTTTTTTAGCAATTGCTGATGAATTGCCTGAGCAAAGGAGAATGTATTGCCGTTTTCTGATCCCACCAGGATAATAAACTTACTTTCGTTGGCTTTGTATTTATTTTTTGTACGATTACGCAGCCGTTTCCAGGTTATGGCAAAACCCGAATAGATAAAAAACAAAATATTTGCCGAAGCAACGGCTAAGATAATGGCCCATACAATACTGGTTCTGCCTGTGTGCAGATCAAGGCTCAGGTTAGTGAGCATTACCGAGCTTGGGTATTTTACTTCGCTTAATAAATCGCCTCTAACCTGGTTTACTGCTATCTCGCCTGTTTTTAGCTTAATGGTATAATAGTCCTCTACATCTTCAGAAAAAGGAAATTCTACGCTTTCAACGTCAGCAAGTTTGGTTTGCTTAAAAATGCCGAAATCAGCAGGATTCCGTTCAGGGGTCGATTTTATATTATCAAAGTCAACATCGGTAGATGCCTTGTTAATATCAATCAACCCAAATCGCGCCAGCGAAAGATACGTCCCGCTTAAAGCGATAATAAATATCGGGATCAACGACCATCGCCCTAAAACAACGTGATAAAATTGCGCGAAGTTATCTCTGGCTATTTTTGTGAAGAACCGCTTTATACCTCGCTGTCGCTGAATGATGAGCATAGTGCCTGACACAGTTATCAGCAGCAATAAAAAGGCGGTGAGGCCTATAAAGAATCGTCCGGTTTCGTGGATAAAAAGTGAGCGATGCAAAGCCGTTACCCACTGAAAAAACTCATCAGCAGGTTTTGGCGTGCCTAATATTTTACCGGTAATTGGGTCAACGTAAGCCAGCAGTTCTTTGCCATTGGCATCGCTTCCTTTTATTTGTACAAATTGATGAGCATTTACTGTTAACTCTGTTATACCGGGATACGTTTTGCGAAGACCAGGTAGTGACTGCGCCAGCGTAACCGTATCAAGATCAGCTGCGCGATAGGGCTGTATTTTTTCCGTCACCGGCTGGAAGGCAAGAATAACACCCGTTACCGAGGCCAGCGTAAGTAAAAGAAAAGAAGATATAGCCAGCGCTAAATGGCTATATCTCCATACAGAAATCGTCATTATAAAATTTTAGTTGGCGCTGAACCTTACATACCTGATGTACCCGGTGCCGTCAGTTTTTGCACCAAGCGCTTCGGTAGTTAATGGTATTTCAACATCCTTTACGTTGTAAGCTTTATCCTCAACAGCGCTTTCAAAACGCAGTTTATAGCCTGCGTTAATCTTTGCGTTGTCTATCTCTATAACATTCACGGCACGGTCGCCACCGGTTACTGATGCTCCTGTTATAGCGTTAACTGCCGACGGTTTCTTCAAATAGAATTTGTTCCACTCCTTAATGGTTTTGTACCACTTTTTATCAGAGCCTAATACATACAGCGTTTTCTCGTAAGCGCCTTTGCTATCTATTAATGATATTGCAATGTAAGCGCCGTCGCCCATGTAGTTGGTCATCTGTATCATGCATTTGTATTTGGTAGTTTGTGCTGACGAGGTTGCTGATTGCACGCAAACCAGCACTACTGCTACAAATGCTGTTTTTAGAAAATTAGTTATCATATTATTTTAAGAAGGTAATGTCTGCTTTATTTTTAGTTAGGGTTTCATTGTCTTTGGCCAGATCAAAAGCAGTTTCTTTAAAGCCGGTAACCGCATCTTTTTTAGCATCTATTGATACCAGGTACTTCAACATAACGTCATCTTTAGCAATCAAAGCCGCTTTGTGTAATGCCGTAATACCTTCTTTATTTTTTGCGTTGATGTCGATACCTAAAAGCTGCACGCGTTTAACTAACGACAGGTCGTTTTTTGCAACAGCTAAGTGATATAAGGTATTACCGTCTTTTTGCGCTGCTGTGATGTCTAATCCGGCTTGCTTTAGCACGTTTAGCTTGGTATCAAAATCTTCAGGTTTCGGCCCCATAGCAGCACCACGGCCACCTGCTGCGCGGTATGACTCAACAGCATAAAATGCCAGGTTATTACCTTTTTTATCTAACACCTTAACATCGGCGCCTTTGCTTATCAAATAGCTAACCACCTCAGGCGAGTTGGCTCGTACGGCTAACGTCAATGCAGTTTGTCCTTGCAGATTGGCCAAGTTAATGTTCTTTGTTTTTGGCAGTAATAATTCAAGCACTGCTAAGTCACGGTTAACCGCGGCGGCACTCATCAGCACATTGTTACCATCTTCGTTAACCTGATCAACAGATACGCCTTTTGTAAGGAAATATTTTATTTGCTCGGCCTGGTTAGGTTTGCGGGCAATGGCATGCAATACATT
>CAMLFI010000503.1 GCA_946479225.1 uncultured Mucilaginibacter sp.
CACGCCTACACCGGGAAAATATCCCCATTTTTTAGCAAACTTTGACGAACCATCCGCTCGTGCGGTCAATTCCAGATAATATTTTTTGGCATAATCATAACCAATACGCCCGAAGTAAGATGATAGTGCGCTGCGCGAACTGCTTTGATAAGCGGTTTGCAGAGCAGCATCTTTTATTTGTGTATATGAATCATTAGGGAAGTTGGTACCCGTCGCGCTCAGGTTTTTTACATATGTGCTTTGGATAGTTTTACCCACCAACACATTAATACTGTGCTGGGCTATTTTGGTATTATAGGTAAGTGTTTGCTCATTAATAAGCGTTGCAAGCGATGTTATACTTTGTGTACCCCGGCCACCGGCATTACCTAAAATGGTGTTTTTTTGCCAGTATTCGCTCTCGTCGTAACTATTGTAGTCAACCGCAAAGCTGCTATGAAACTTAAGGTTCTTTAAAATATCTACGTCCACGTAAGTGTTGCCTATATAATGTAAGCTGGTCGACCATAAATTAACCCGGCTGGTAAGCGTGGCAATGTTGTCAAAGTTTACCCACTTAAGCGGCGTGCCCTTATCATCAAAAATTGGTAAATAGGTAGGAATGTTAAGCGATGCCTGCAGCAAAGTTCCGTTACCTCCGTTAGCCGGACGTGCCTGATCGCGGTAGCTTCTGCTTAAGGTATTGCTGGTACCTATGCTAACATGGCTGTTTATTTTATGATCAAGATTTATCTTTATGCTCTGGCGCTCAAAGCCCATCGGCTTCCATATAGATTCCTGTTTGGTATAACCCCCGCCGAGGTAAAACCTTGTTTTTTCTGATCCGCCGCTAAGCGCGATGTTGTAATCGCTTAAGTGGGCGGTACGGTTTAGGTAGCTCATCCTATCGTAAGTTGGCTGTTCGCCCGGTAAACCACGGCCTGCTACACCATTAATTATTAAGTCGCGCGCTCTAAATGGCTCAGGTTTGCCCATGTTGCGGCTGTATTCGTTTACTAATAGTGCGTGTTCAGGGCCTGTGGTAGTTTTCCAAACCCTATTTGCCGGCGCATCAGCAAATCCGCCCGTAGCATTAAACTCTATTTTGGTGCGCTGTCCGTAACTTCCTTTCTTTGTGGTTACAATAACAACACCGTTAGCACCGCGCGAACCGTAAATAGCAATTGCTGAAGCATCTTTCAAAATCTCGATGCTTTGTATATCCGCAGGATTAATATCTGCCATGGGCGACGTAGACCGGTCCTGAGCTATGCCTTGTAAAGATTTGCTGTTTACGAAGACACCATCAACAACAAATAGGGGGCTGTTGCTGGCATTTATGGATGTAGCGCCGCGCACACGTATATAGATATCTGAACCCGGAACACCGATGTTAGAGTTGATCTGTACACCGGCAGCTTTCCCTTGGATTTGGGCGTCAAAGCCGGCTTCGGGGATAGTTCTGGTTGATGAAGGGTCGATCTTTGTCACCGCACTTACTACGTCGCGACGCTGCTGTGTTCCATACCCCACAACTACTACGTCGTTTAATTGACTGGAAGACTCTTCCAATCCAATGTCAATTGGGTCGCCGGTTGCAACAACTTCTTTGGTTTTATAACTGATGTAGGAAACCACCAGCGTATAAGGGAACTTTTGCCCGGTAACAAAGCTGAATTTACCATCAGCGTCTGTTATAACCAGGTGAGTGGTGCCCTTTATAGCTACTGTAGCGCCGGGAAGCGTTTGCTTTGTTTTAATATCAAAAACCTTCCCGGTAAGCTTGGAGTTAATTATCGGAACAGTTTGTGCTGACACCATCAAGCTACGCAGTATTATTAAAAGAATTATAAGTGTTAAAGCAATAGCTTTAAAGGAGCGCGTGCTGAGCTGCTGCGCTTTAATGGCTGCATGCACAGCCACATAATTTTGCCGGGACCGTCTATGCCGCGGCCCTGCAATATCATTTTTTTGCATACTTTTACGATGTTTAATTATAGTATCTGATCCAGGCGCAACCGTCAAATTGATAGCCTGTTTCAGGGTTTGATTATTCAGGGAGGGGCCTCGCGCACCTCCTTTTTTGTTTATTATGTTTCGTGGGTATCTTTCAACAGCTTTTCTCCGCTACCATTACGCATTGCGCGTAAGTATTAATTCAAGATTCAATAAACGGATGATTTACCTAAAAGAAAACGCAGACGTATTACCGGCAACAACAACACATGCCGGATAGATCATTGTAGCCAATAATCTTGCAGTTGTGTAAAATGTGGAGCAAAAGTGTTTTCATTTCTTGCAGTTGATTTTTGTTCGTCAGCAAATGTAAAAATAATATCTATTAATTCTATAGGAATTATATAATTTATGGTGATTTTTTATTCTTAGTAAGAGGAAGCCTTTATTTATGCTTAAAACGTAGTTGATATTAAGCTACTATCGCAATGATTTAAAGGAAAGAAATCCGTTCTTCCTCCATAAAGTGACTTTAGGCCGTAGGGGGAATAGTTTGATGATGCCGTTGCAATCTTGCCGTTATTCAGGATCGGAGAAATATATTTCGGCTCTAATAAAAAACGCCGTTTTCGTATATGAAAACAGCGTTCTAAGTGGTCCCGACGGGAATCGAACCCATATCTAGAGTTTAGGAAACTCCTATTCTA
>CAMLFI010000504.1 GCA_946479225.1 uncultured Mucilaginibacter sp.
GAAAGATTGATGGCGCCAACCTCGGCAGCAAGGGCAGACATGGTAGTAAAAATAGTAGTACCAACAGATGGTAATTTAGATGTTATGGTAGTCATGTAACGCTAAAATAGTAAAAAACCCCCAGCGTTGGCATTTTTTGCATTCTCTCCATTTTATTTAACTTAGTAGCATGAAGATAAAAAGCTGTTTGCCTGTTGTTCTTTTTGCCCTTGTAATGTTGTCTTGCGGGCCCTCAAAAAAGAGTGATGTACCCGTTGTTGGCTTTGTTGATTATTTGGAGGACGCAACATTATCTCAGGCCCGTGCCGGCTTTACCGATGCATTAAAAAAGAACGGTTTTAGCGAGGCAGACAAAACCGTGAAGATTGAATACAGAAATGCACAAGGCAATTTGCCCACGCTAACGCAAATAGTTAATTATTTTGTTTCGGAACCGGTTGATCTGCTGGCAACCTGCACAACATTATCCACACTTACATCTGTTCAAAAAACTAAAACTATCCCAATTTTTGGAATGGTATCGCCAACGCCCGAATTGATGAAGGTGTTGGATGCCAAGGGAAAGGCTCCCGCTAATTTATTGGGTACAATGGAAGATCTAAAATACATAGACACATCGTTTAACATTATCCCGCAGTTACTTAAACCGAAAGGTAAAAAGCTGGTTATTGGCATGATCTATAACCAGGCAGAGCCACAATCGGCAGATGCTATGGCGCATATCAAACAGTTATCCGATGCAGCGGGTATAACACTGATAGCATTGCCATTAAATACCTCCGCCGATGCGCAATTGGTTACCAGATCGTTATTAGACAAAAACATCGACGCTTTTTTCGCGAATCCTGACAATACAGTGTTTGCATCTTTCGAGACCATTTTGAAAAACTGTAACACAGCCAATGTGCCAATTTTTACCAGCGAGGCCGGTTTGGTACAGCGTGGCGCGGTTGCGGCGTTTGGAGCCGATATTTACCAATGGGGATACCAGGCCGGCGAACAGGCAGCGCAGTTTTTAAAGACAGGCAAAACAGATGGCCTGCAGCGTGAAATGGTTAAAGTACGCAAGCGGGTGTATAATGCTGATGCGGCAAAAAAATACAACATTACTATTCTGTCAAACTTTGAGGCCGTGAAATAATGGGATCATATTTTGGAGCGCTTATACAAGGCCTGTGTCTCTCGGGTGTTGCGCTGGGTATTTTTTTATCCATGAAGATATTTAAGATCCCCGATATTACTACCGATGGCAGCTACACACTTGGTGGCGCGGTTACCGCTTTAATACTAACGCAAGGTTTCCCTAATGCTTTAACCTTACCGGCTGTAATACTTGCCGGCGCACTTGCAGGGGCGGCTACAGGTTTTATACACACCCGCCTTAAAATAAATGCTTTGTTGGCTGGTATATTGGTAATGACGGCGCTTTACTCAGTTAATTTACAATTAATGGGTAGGGCCAACCTGCCTCTTATTAACACGCCTTCTATCTTAACTATCTTATTAATTAGCAATAATCCGGATGTAAATACCTTTTGGATATTAGCGTTATTTGTGCTGACAACCGTGTTATTGATTGGGTATTTGCTTAAAACGGATTTTGGCTTAGCTATGCGGGCCACCGGCGACAGCGAAACCATGATAAGGGCACTGGGAGTTAATACGGATAGGATGAAGATTGTCGGCCTGTCGCTGGCTAACGCGTTAACGGCTACAAGCGGTTATTTGATGGCACAATTTCAGGGCTATGCAGATATAAGCATGGGTATTGGAACGGTGATAATCGGTTTAGGATCCGTAATTATTGCGGAAACCCTGATAGGCTGGCTACAAATAACTTCAATATGGTTAAGTTTGCTGCTGGTGTTGGCAGGAGCCATAATATTCCAATTGGTGCTCGCGTTTACGTTGGATATAGGTGTTGACGCCAACCTGCTTAAACTGGTAACCGCCTTATTTGTACTGATGATAGTGAGCCTGCCCCGATTGAATTTTTTTAGTAAACAATTATAAAACCCGATAAAATGAAAATGTTCTACAAAGCTTGTCCGATAGCTTGCCTTGCTTTATTTGTGTTTGTAACCTGCGTATTTTCAGGAATACGTGTTCAGGCGGCAACCCAATATTATTACAAAATTAAAGTGTACCACTTTAAAACTAAAGCGCAGGAAGATAGACTTGATGCTTATTTTAAAAACGCTTATTTACCTGCAATGCACAAAGCAGGTGTTAAAAATGTAGGTGTATTTAAAGTGATAGCCCAGGATAGCCTTGACAAAAAGATATATGTTTTTGCTCCTTTTAAAACATTTGATGAACTGGAGACCACTGATCAGAAATTGCTGAAGGATCAGCAGTATTTAACTGCAGGAAAAGATTACCTGGAAGCACCGTCTAAAGAAGCGCCTTATGCCCGTATTGAAACCATTGTTTTGCGTGCGATGAGCGGGGCACCCGAGCCGGCTGTTCCTAATTTAACAGGCTCTAAAGCGCAACGTGTTTATGAGCTGCGCAGCTATGAGGGTGCTACCGAGGCCCTGCATGCCAATAAACTAAAAATGTTTAATGATGGCGACGAGATGGGGATTTTTAAAAGGCTGAACTTTAACGCGGTGTTTTACGGAGCTGTTATAG
>CAMLFI010000505.1 GCA_946479225.1 uncultured Mucilaginibacter sp.
GTTTGATGCCCTTATTGATTTTGATAAAACGCTAAGAGATCCTGCTGATCCTGCAATTTTATTAGACGCGGCTCAGTCAGGAGCAAATGACCATCTTCATCCTAATGAGCACGGCTATGTAATGATGGGGAAATCTATTGATCTGAAATTGTTTAAATAACCCCGTTTATACTATAATTGTAACGCCTGCAATATTAAACCATTGCGGGCGTTCTTTTTATATTATGTTAACGGGCATATCAGCATACATCAAAAGGGTAGCAGCACACACAATAAGTTATGTGTACGCTCTCGCGGCGTTTGTTGGTTTCCGTTTTATCAATCATCATCTGCAATACGCTTTTCTAAAAAGCAGTAAGGACTTCATCAATTAAGCCCCGCCACCAATGTGGCTAGGGGCCGGTTTAAAAACTCAGTTTTTTCACTGTATTGATAAGTAAAACAATGATCCATTTTCGCAATTCATCAAATAGTCTGCTTTATACGCGCAATAAAATGTCGGTATCCTTTACCGTATACGGTTTATTGGTGCCTGTTCATTCTCATTTCGGCTTTTTCGCCCAAACTACAAGTAAGGACTTTGTCGGTTAAGCCCCTGCCATAATTGGCCGGGGCCGGTTTTAAAACGTTTGTTTTTTCACTGTCTTAATCTTACTTGTTATGAAAAAATCTCAAAACAGATCTTTAGCAGGTCTAATTTTCATCTTACTTTTTATATTCAATATCAGCCTGGTAGTCATAGCTGTTTTAAAAAATGACGATCTATATATCGCCTATGCTATTTTGATATCATACGTTCAGTTTTATCTATACCATAAATTTAAGATCTCGCGTTTCTTTTTTGAGTGCGATATAGATAACACTTCACCGGCCATAAAGCACCCCAACGAAAAGGGTGGAAGATATTATGATGTTAATCCCAATTAATCGGCTACTATAGTTGCATGCAACTGTGCCAAAAGTATTTGACAGACAGCGCGATATAACAGCAGGGCAACAATTGTATTACAATATAATATCGTATCAAATTCCGTGTAATTTCATATATCAATTAAGCCCACAGCTTTTAACCTAAATGTTTATATGAAAAGATCGATCTGCCTGCCGGTACACTTTTGTGCATCAATAACATTCACCATCTTATAACAACAACCTTGAAAACCTTATTCAATTTTGCGGTTTTATTGCTCTTATTATCGAGCAGACTATTTGCCCAGGTGCCTGTCGCCGGGCGTACGCGTCAGCCCAATGTGTTGCCGCCGCCATTGCTAAGCAGGGAAGTAAGCGGCGTGGTGAAAGACGCGAAGGGCGAAATTATTGTTGGTGCGGTGGTAACCTTAAAATCAACAGCAGATAGCCTGGTAGCGGCCACAAATGAGGACGGTATATTTATATTTAAGGAAGTAAAATTAGCTACTTTTTTAATAGAGGTAAAAGCTTTGGGTAACGCACCTTACTTAAAAAAATATTTAAATAGTGATGTTGCCAAAAGAATAGTACTGCCACCTGTTGAGCTTAAAAATCAGGAGAATTTATTAGACGAAGTTAAAGTTGACGGCACGCCCACCATTGTATATAAAGTGGATACTGTTGAGTACCGGGCCGATGATTATAAAGTGCGACCCAACGCCACGTTGGATGAATTACTGAAAAAGATGGAGGGCATGGAGGTAGGAACCGATGGATCGTTAACTCACCAGGGCCAAAGTATAACCAGGGCAAAACTTAATGGCAAAGAATATTCAGGCGGGAACGTGGCTCAGGCCATACAAAACTTACCTGCGGATATTATTGAGAAGGTACAGATAGTTGATGATTACGGCGACCAGGCAGCGCGAACAGGTGTAAAAGACGGCGATCCGCAGAAGATATTGAACGTAACCACCAGGGCGGATCGCTCGGTAGGTACAACAGGGCGTTTAACCGCGCAGTACGGAAGCAATGATAGATATAACGGTCAGCTTTTTTTGCAGCGTATAAATGGTAACAGGCAATTAGGTGTTATAGCTAACTTTCGTAATACTGTAAACGGTGTAGCATCAACCGGTGATACCGGCGGTGGTGGCGGAGGGGGTGGGGGTGGCAGCGGTGGCACCACCAAGACAGCTTCGCCAACATTAAATTACCGCGACCAGTGGAGTAAAAAAACACAGGTTGTTGGCAGTTATGCCTACACTTATAGCAATAATAACGTCATTAATAAAAGCTTTGGTCAACGTTTTACTACCATAGGTCCCAGTTTTTTCAATAATGATCAAACCAGCGGGTCCACCAGTAACGGCCATCGGTTCGCGTTTGAGATAGACCACGATCTGGACAGCAGCAATTACCTGCAAATAAACCCTACGTTTAATACCACTAGCTCTAATTCTGTTTCCAATTCTCTAACAGATAATATCAACCAGTATACCACCACCGGGTTTGAACATAAGTTAGAGCAATCGCTTACTAAAAGCACCAACAGCAACACAGCGTATGGATTAACAGCATTGTATTTGCATACGTTTAAAAAACCTAAACGAAACGTATCGCTGCAATTAAGTGTAAACCGTTCAGAAACTGACGGGAGCACAGATGCTAACACACATACTAAAAACTATGCTGATGAAACACAGAATA
>CAMLFI010000506.1 GCA_946479225.1 uncultured Mucilaginibacter sp.
CTATTAGTTATGGCCAGCCTGTGGTTAATTACCTTTTTGAGGGCGATGATATTTTTGTGATCAGCGACCTGCATTTGGCCGAGGGAAAGGACAGAGATGGTAACTATAGTGGCTCTGAAAATTTCTTTGCCGACGGTTCTTTTCAGCGTTTTATACACCGGCTAATGGAAAAGCGAAAAGAAGGGTCGGGCATGTTGATCATCAATGGCGACATGATAGACTATTTGCGCATTGGCCGGGTGCCTGTAACTGAAGCCGATTTTACGATGTGGCAGCAGGCCCTCGCCGCTATCGGTATCAGCAAAACAATACCCGATCTCAAAAAATCCGTAAACGATAAGGAAATAAAGTACGGCCTTAAAACCGACGATTATAAATCCGTATGGAAACTATTGTTGTGCGCCGGGGGACATGCGGTTGTGTTTGCCAGCCTGGCCCAATGGCTGGCAGGCGGTAACAAACTGGTTATTGTAAAAGGCAATCACGACCTGGAATGGTACTGGCCTGCCGTGCGTAATTATATGGATCACCTGATGGCGCAGAGCATAAGCGCGCGCGCCACCATCAGCACCGCCGAGGCAATGGACAAATACGTGCGCCCTAACCTGAGTTATGTTGATGACAGCTTTATTATCAACAACGAAATACATGTAGAGCATGGGCACCGGTATGAGCGGTTTACGGCTGTTGATGGCCCCGCCCAACTGGAAAACTGCGATGAACTGAACCTTCCCTTTGGCTCGTTCTTTAACCGTTATCTTATTAACCGGGTAGAACTCTCCTACCCATACATTGATAACGTTAGGCCGAGCGAGAATATACTGCCGGTACTGATACAGGAGCGTTTTCCGCTGGCGCTTAAAATGCTGTTCAATTACTTGCCATTTACTTTTATGGTGATACCTAAACGCCAATATAAATACGCGTTGAAATATCTTTTTCAGTTTTTGTTGCTGATTGGGCTGCCTGTTGCACTGGCTATTTTGGTGCTGTGGAGCTCAATAGGTTCCTTCAACATACCCGAATTTAAGGGCATTGGCAAGGTGATATTTACTGTAGTAAAGAGTTTGTCGCTACTTATACTATCCTACTTCATGAGCAGGCTATTTGCCATGTTGCAGCTAAGTTCATCGGGTGGATTAAGCGAGTTTGCCGCGAAAGTATTTGAACAAAATAAGCGCCTTAAACTGGTTACGTTTGGGCATACGCATAATCCGCAGCAAAAATCAATGGGCGGTACCACACAAAAATATTATAATACCGGTACCTGGATGCCTGTATTTGAAAACAATGCCGCAAGTGTACGACTCGACAAAACCTATACCCTACTTCACCTCACGCTCACCGAAGCAGGTGGTTTAAACAAATCGCAGCTTATCCGTTGGAACGATGATGCCCTGCGGATTGATGAGCAGGTACTTATTGAGCGGATCTAGTTTTACGATTGTTCGGAAGATTAAAGAGAAGCGGTGGGTGGTGCGTTCTGATAGCTATCGCAACCCCTCTCGACAGTTATAGCCCAGTATTAGACAATACAACGTTTGTAATAGCAAACGGGCTATTTGACTCACCCGGTCGACGCTGCGCTGGACCGCCCTCTCTTCGCATGCGGCGGAAAGAGGGCATGGAAACTTAAATTAATACCCCCTCTTTACGCTTGCGCAGAGAGGGGTGACAAGCGCAGCGAAGTCGGGGTGAGTCAATAGCCCGGCGATAATTCGGCGCTGTCTATTCACGGGCTTTTACCCTCTCAAGAGGGGAATTTGATCCGCATATTACTTCTTCCGAACACTCCTGATCTAGTTTATAAATGATGCAAGGTCTGATCGGCAATGATCCGGCAGCGTTCGGTAAAGTTGTTTTCAAAAGTTCCCTTGGTGCAAAAACGGTGGTAGTTGGCCTTCCAGTCAGCAAATTGCGGATACAGTTTTTCCAGCGTATGGTCGCCAATGCCTACATGGTGGTATTGGCCCCAATGCGGCCTGCCGCCAAAGCGGTACATATCATGCTCAATGCGGGCTAAAATCTCTTCGCCCCCAACCGTGCCCTTCAATACAGGGAACTCTATCATACAAACAAAATCGTCCGGATCGCCGTGTTGCATGGCCAGGTAATGCTTTGTCGTTTTAACAAACCTGAGCGAAAACGGAGAGGTAATATACTGCTCGCCATCGGCGGCAATCTGCTCAAATATCACAAAAAGCGCTTCAACCGCCTGTATGTAATTGGCCGAAGGAAAAGCGATCTCCAGCGAATAGGCCGCTATATTATTGGCTTTGCCCAAATCAAGCACCTTAAAACTCTTATCAATATAACAACCATCGCGCAGGGTTTTAAGCGAAGCCTGGATAAGGTAAGGTGTCGACTTTGGAAAGTTGTTGAACAGAAAACGCAGTATGCTATTCAGTAAAAAATTTGGCATCAGCCAACCCACCAGTGTATAAAACCATGCCCTGTGCAACCTGAACCACGATTTTGATGCTTCCGGCTGGCAAATATTACGTTGGGTAACAAGGCAATCGTGGTCATCCTTAACACGGGTTTGGTACGGGTTAAGTAATACTTCCAGGTGGCGGTTAGCGCCCAGCAAGCCGTCGCGGGTAAGTTGCCCCTTTATCT
>CAMLFI010000507.1 GCA_946479225.1 uncultured Mucilaginibacter sp.
ATTGTATACCTGCTTTAACGCAAATCTCGCCGGCCTTATTAAAGTCTGCCGCTAATTTTTTGTAGTGATCCAGACTACCGCGCTCGCCTGCATTCAAATAAGCGCATACCATATATTTCAGGCCAACCTTTTTGGCTTCATCAACTGCTTTTTCCCAGCCTGTAAGTATACTTCCCGGGTTAGCCTTTTCTTCACCCAGCGCGTAGTGGCCGCTTAACATCTCGAGGCCGTTCTGTTTTAACACTTTTGAAAAAGCAGCTGCATCCATACCATAAAACTTCTCGCTTCCGGAGTACGTAGCACCTTCAACCGAGTTATAACCGATAGCTGCAACTTTGGCCAGTGCAGCAGCCGGATCGGCCTGCATAGCGTTGCGGACTGTATATAATTGCAGGCCAATATATTTTTTATCAGCTGCAAATAGTTGTGGTGCAGCTAAAACACTTGCCGAAAGCAACGCAGAGGTCTTAACAAAATTTCTTCTTGATATCATGGTCGATTTTAGATTATATATGGAGAAACTAAGGTATTAAGATTTTTTAATTGGCTATAATTAAAAAGTTTTTCATTTGCTAACGCGATAGAACGACATAGTTTATCTTAGCAACGCCATGGAACCCATAAAACCAGATGTTAAGGTACTAACTGATATCGTTACCACACAAATGCCCTTCGGTAAATATAAAGGTACTTTGATAAGCGACTTGCCTGTTTATTACCTGGAATGGCTTAAAAACAAAGGTTTCCCTGCCGGGAAATTAGGGATGATGTTATCAACCGCTTATGAAATTAAAACAAACGGTTTAACCCGCATTCTTGATCTGCTTAAGGCTGCAATGCGCGGTAGTGCACCACCTGCCACTAGTGGAATACCTAAAATTAAATTTTAATCAATCTTACGCTTTAATGACCATCCGCCTTTAAACCTGCTGCGTATATTTGATCAAATACAAAAAATTATGAAAAGATCAATTCTTTATATTCTATTGTTAGTAATGTCTTTCGGCTGCGCAAACGCTCAAGATGAAGATGAAACCCTTGTGCGTGTACCCGCGCCCAAAGCTGGTAAAGCAGTGGCCACTTTTGCTGCAGGATGTTTTTGGGCATCGCAGGAGGCAATGTCTGAATTAAAGGGCGTTGAACAAGTTATTGCAGGCTATTCAGGCGGTGCAATGAAAAACCCTTCCTATAGGGACGTTTGTACTGAACAGACCGGACACGCGGAAGCTGTTCAGGTTTACTATGACCCAAAAATTATAAGCTACGAACAACTAGTTACCGCGTTTTTTTATGCGCACGATCCTACTACGCTAAATAAGCAAGGACCTGACGAAGGCACCAGTTATCGCTCAGCAATATTTTACCGCACACCTGCCGAAAAAGAAATTATTCAAAAAGTTATAAAGGAAGTAAATGCATCAAAGCATTATAAAGATAAGATTGTAACCCAAGTTGCTCCTTACACCGCTTTTTATGGTGGCGAAGCCTACCATCAGGGTTATTACCGTGATCACCTGGACCGCACCTACATACGTAACGTATCGACACCTAAAGTGGTAAAAATGCGTGCAGCCGTACCTGGTTTGTTGAAGCCGGAGTTTAGGAGATAAGTGCCCCCTCTAAATCTCCCCCGGAAGGGGAGACTTTTTGATCGCTATAATATTAAAGCCCTCCCTTCCGGGGAGGGTTGGGTGGGGCTACAACTTGCTAAACCACCCTTTACGCCAGAATATGATCACTTGTACCAACGCTATACCCAACATGGCAGCAATGGCATAATAGTAACCATGTTCCGTATATAATTCAGGCATATTATCAGGCAAATGTTTTCCGGTATCCGGGTCAACCCTGGCAAAGTTCATCCCATAAACACCTGCAATAAAAGTGAGCGGGATAAATATGGCAGAGATAATGGTCAGTACCTTCATTATTTCGTTCATCCTGTTACTCACCATCGAAAGGTACAGGTCAATCACGCTTGAAGTGATCTCTTTGTAATTTTCAATCAGATCCATTATCTGCACGCAGTGATCGTACGCATCACGCAAAAACATTTTGTTTTCGGCGTTTATAAAGGCATTATCTGTGCGTAAAATATCGTTTATCTTGTCGCGCTCGGGCCAGGCGGCCCGGCGTAAAACAATCAGTGAGCGCTTAATTTGCTGCGCGTCATACATAATGCTTTTATCTGCATTATGGTAAAGCTTGTCTTCTAAGGTATCAAGTGTATCGCCTATTTTGGCCAGTGCTGTAAAATAAACATCCAATATCGTGTCGGTCAGGGCGTAACACATATAGGCGGGCCCGTTAGTTCTGATCCCTCCCTTGCCCCTCTTTAAGCGCGCTTTAACAGCCTCAAAACAATCAGCATAAGTCTCCTCAAAAGTGATGATCATGTTTTCTTTTACGATAGAAGAGAATTGGCAGTTAATCAGCTCGTTATCTTCAGAAAACCTTATTATACGGCTAACTGTAAATACAAACCCATCATATTCATCAAACTTAGGGCGTTGGTGGGTATTTACAATGTCCTCCAAAACCAGGTCGTTTATCTCTAAATGATCACCAATGTCTCTTAGTAAAACAGCATCACCAAGTCCTTGTACCCTTATCCA
>CAMLFI010000508.1 GCA_946479225.1 uncultured Mucilaginibacter sp.
GGTATTCCTTATCATCATGTTCTCGCTCATCACGCTCTACTATAGATGAGCGTAATAGACTGGATCGTTCTCATCGTTACCCTGTTAACCATAGTAGTTTATGGTGTTTGGAAAAGCGGCGCTACCAAAAACATTGATCAATACTTTGTGGGCGGGCGATCCCTTCCCTGGTACCACATAGGGCTTTCGGTAATGGCTACGCAAGCCAGCGCCATCACCTTTCTTTCAGCACCCGGTCAGGCTTATTCAGACGGGATGCGTTTTGTGCAGTTCTACTTCGGGCTGCCGCTGGCCATGATCGTGCTGTGTATCACCTTTGTGCCCATATTCCATCGCCTTAAAGTTTATACGGCCTACGAGTACCTGGAGCAGCGTTTTGATCTAAAGACCCGCTCATTGGTTGCTTTTCTTTTTTTGGTGCAGCGCGGGCTTTCAACGGGTATTACTATCTATGCGCCGTCCATTATTCTTTCCACTATTCTTAATATCAATACCACTTATACCACCTTGTTTATAGGTGGGTTGGTGATTTTCTATACGGTTTACGGCGGTACAAAGGCGGTATCATACACCCAACTGCTACAAATGAGTATCATCTTTTTGGGGATGTTCGCCGCCGGTGCTATGGTAGTGGCGCTTCTGCCGCAAAACGTTGGCTTTGGTCACGCGCTGAAACTGGCAGGCAAACTGGGCCGCATGAATGTTATTGATTGGAAGTTTGATCCCAACAATCGCTACAATATATGGAGCGGTATTATTGGTGGTTTCTTTTTGCAGCTATCGTATTTTGGTACAGACCAAAGTCAGGTGGGGCGTTATTTAACCGGCAGCTCTGTTGGGCAAAGCAGAATGGGCCTTATTATGAACGGGCTGATCAAGATCCCAATGCAGTTTTGTATTTTGCTGATAGGGGTGTTGGTGTTTGCGTTTTACCAGTTTAACAGGCCGCCCATGTTCTTCAATCAATACGAGGTAAAACAAGTGCAAAAAAGTGCATACGCGAATGAATACGGCGCGTTAGAAGCGGACTATACCAAGGCCTTTGAACAACGAAAAACTACAGCCAACGAACTGATAAATGCCATTGACAGCAAGAATGATATTCGCATACAAAAAGCGAAGGAACAATTACAGCGAACCGAAGATGCCCTGGGTAAGATAAGGAAGGACGGCATGGCGGTGATGAAAAAGAACAATGCCCAGGCCGACACCAATGATACCAATTACGTTTTCCTGAACTTTGTGACCCACTATTTGCCTAAGGGATTAATAGGATTGCTTATCGCCATTGTCTTTATGGCATCTATGGGATCCACCGCAAGCGCACTTAACTCCTTAGCGTCAACCACCGTTATTGATATTTATAAACGAGGCGTAAACAAAACCGCGTCTGATCAGAACTATTTAAACGCATCCCGTGCCGCCACCGTATTTTGGGGACTGGTTTGTATTGCCATGGCGCTTTATGCCAGTAAGCTGGGCAATCTATTGGAAGCGGTAAATCAGTTAGGATCTTATATCTACGGTACTATATTAGGGGTTTTTGTAACGGCTTTTTATATAAAAAAGATAAAAGGATCGGCGGTATTTATAGCGGCGGTTATATCAGAAATTGTTATTTGTATCTGCGGATATTACGAGGTAGTTGCCTATTTATGGTTGAACGCTATAGGATGTATATTAGTTATCGTATTGGCATTGATAGCTAATTTGTTTTTTGAGGATAAGGCAAAATCGGTATAAAAAATAAATGCCCCTTCGAACTTGCTTCTTAGGGGCATTCAACCTAAACCTTATCACAATTAAACCGGTAAGTACCGGTTCATTCCTATTTATACAATTACTATACCAAAATTTTCATTCCTGTTGTAATTGTTAAAACACGCTTTTTTAATCAAGTAGGACAATGTGCCGACTAAAACTGTCTAAAAAACCCGAACACGCTGTTTATATTTTTAGACACTTTTTGAGACATTAACACCACGTTTCCTCCTCAAAAAGGCATCAACTAAAAACAGCAATAGCATTACATCCGCATAAAAGAAAATTTTTATTGCGCTTGTACTTGCTAACGCAGAAAAATCGGGCAATTTCAGATTTACACTACCGCTGCCTACGCTTTGCGGTATGCCGAAGAGCAAATACACTATTAACACTACGATAGAGAAAATAAAAAAGCCCGCAATTGCACTTATAATATAATTGTTGGTAGCTGTTTTTAAAGGCCTGGCTGCCTCATGGGCACGTATTCCTTCCATAACTTTGTATGAAAAAGCCATAGAAGGCTCTTCAAAGGTAAGAGCAGATATATCACTGTTGATCTCCAGCATATCGTTAAATGCCTTACGCCAGCTCTCATCTTTTTCAATTAATGCAGCAATGGCTAAGCGCTCTTCCTCGCTGCAGGTGCCGTCAATATAGTCCCACAGTTTTTCTTCCATGTTGTTCATATCAGTTCTTTCACCTCATGTTTTAAATTGCGTTCCAGTTTTTCTTTTAACCGCCGGCGCGCCCTGAATAATTTTATTTTAACGCCATTGGTTTCAATATCCATAATAAGCGCTATTTCTTCTAATGATTGTTCTGCATGATAAAACAGCGTTAATACAGC
>CAMLFI010000509.1 GCA_946479225.1 uncultured Mucilaginibacter sp.
TGGATTATCGGTTTGTAAAACAACTCCACGGGAACGCCTTTGTATAAATTGAATCAGGTCATAATCAGTGGCTGACCGGATAAAATCATACGTGGGCCGGTTATCTGCCATAAATTTATCAAGCTGCCCGCCTTGATATCCTGTTATTTTGTTTACCAAATTTTTTGTGAAACGACTATCTACTATGTCATTTTGGTAATGACTTACAAATACCTTCTGCAACCGACGTGCATCCTTACCTTCCTTACTAAAGTTGCTGTAAAGCGCGTCGAGACTAAGTCCTACGCCTATACGTCTGTAATCCCCACTTACGGAAAATATACGACTATTATCGCCAATACGGTAAATCTGCTTATAATCCTCCTGGTTTTTTTTAAACTGCGCTAACGGACTTAGCCTGTTGCTATTTATTAAAACCTCAGATAATAACTGCGTAAGTGGTTGTAAAGTAATTGCAAAAAAAGTTTGAGCGTTAACCATAAGTGTATCAGTTTTATAACTGAAAAGACTGGTTGTAAGCGTGTCGCCTTTACCGGCGGTAATTTTAAAGTTGCCATTAACATCACTTATCACTACTTTTTTGGTTGAGATATTTTTGATGATTGCTCCGTTTAAAGGGATAAAATTGTAAGTAACCGAGCCGGATATGCTCTGTCCGAATGAAACATGGGAACATAAAAAAATTAAAACTGACAGAAAAAAAGATAACTGATTAATGTGATAGTTTTTATGTTGCAACATAATGATGCTTAATGTAACTTGGTGCGGGTTGGCGTAAGTAAATTTACTAAATTATTATTGAAGATATAGCAGTCCTGAAATAGATTTATACCTGATCCATATGTGATCCAAAGTGTTTCACCGGCAAATTATCCATTTTTTAAAACACTGAAATACAATTAGTTATCTATCTCTCAGGTGTTTCATTTTCGTTTCAAATTTGAAATAGCATTAATCGGCTTATTTACAGCATCTTATATATAAAATGGTGAAGATAGTATTATAAAATGTGAAGATAGTGGTGTTCCAACTGTTTCATGCGTTATAAATAACATGATGATAATCAAACAGTTGTAACGTAGTTGCGTTTCACTCGTTTCACCTATATCGCATATTTTCTGAAACACCCGCTTTTTTCCATTTAACATTATTTAACACGCACGCTGCTAACATTGGCTTAACCATAACTCAATTTTTATATTTTTGCATGGGTTTATCCAAACCTGCCTATAAATGGACATATCAGTAGTAGTACCTTTATATAACGAAGTAGAATCGTTACCCGAGCTAACCTCATGGATAAGCAAGGTAATGGACGAGAATGGCTTTACCTATGAGATCGTCCTGGTTGACGATGGCAGTAACGATGGATCGTGGGATATGATCAATAAGCTTCGATTGAACAATCCATTTATAAAGGGCGTGAGGTTTAGGCGCAACTATGGTAAATCCGCAGCGCTTAATACCGGCTTTGAGAAAGCGCAGGGCGATGTGATAATAACGATGGATGCCGACCTGCAGGATAGTCCGGATGAGATCCCGGCACTTTACCGCCGCATAACCGAAGACAAATACGACCTGGTATCGGGCTGGAAAGCCAAGCGATATGATCCGCTGAGTAAAACCATACCTACAAAGGTGTTTAACGCTGCTACCCGCAAAATGTCGGGAATAGACAACCTTCATGATTTTAACTGTGGACTGAAAGCTTACCGCAAAGCCGTAGTTAAAAACATAGAGGTATACGGCGAAATGCACCGTTATATACCTGTACTGGCCAAGTGGGCCGGCTTCACTAAAATTGGTGAGCAGGTGGTTGAACACCGCGCCCGTAAATACGGCACAACCAAATTCGGCATGAGTCGTTTTATCAATGGTTTTCTTGATCTGCTATCTATATTCTTTGTCGGCAAGTTTGGTAAAAGGCCTATGCACTTTTTTGGGTTGATGGGAACGTTGAGCTTTTTTACGGGAACTGTAATAGCTATATGGCTCCTGTCAAATAAGCTTTATGACATAGCTCATCATATCAAAATAACGCGCGATGTGACCGATCAGCCACTGTTTTACATAGCGATTGTTGCTATAATATTGGGTTCGCAACTGTTCCTAACCGGCTTTGTGGCCGAGCTGGTTGCCCGCAGCGCACCGGAGCGTAACCGGTACCAGATTGATGATGTAATTTAGATGTGCAAGTGTGCAGATGAGAAAATGTGAAGATGCTTTGCATAGTTATTTAATGATTTTCAGATCACCCTTAAGTTAAAAAATCCGCACATTTGCACATCCGCATATCTGCACAGTAGAACAATGTTTTTCTCCGTTATCATCCCCCTATATAACCGCCCGCTGGAAATAAAAGAACTGCTGGAAACCCTTGTGCTGCAAACCTACAAGCATTTTGAAGTACTGGTTATTGAGGATGGCTCGACCAACGATGCAGCGGATATTGTAAAAAGCTTTGCAGATAAACTGGACCTGCACTATTACGTTAAAGAGAACGCCGGTCAGGGGTTTGCCCGCAATTACGCCTTTGAGCGCGCCAACGGCGATTACTTTGTGATATTTGATTCGGACTGTCTGATACCTATAGATTACTTTCAAATAGTTA
>CAMLFI010000510.1 GCA_946479225.1 uncultured Mucilaginibacter sp.
TATTATAACCGAATATGTGTATAAAACTTGTTTTGCCTTCGCCCAACTTATAATACTTGTAAGGATTAAGGCGTACCTTAACGTCATTTTTTGCAAATAGTCCGGTTGCTTCGGCTGTGTCATAAACAGCTTGCATAATTTCATCCAGACTCGTTTCAGTAAGGATATTTTCTGAGCAGTCAATTATAAAATGTGGCATTTGTTCTCGGTATTAATGTTTGTACAAAAGGTCAACCAGTGCTCCAACAAGCAATGCTAAAACCGTAAAAGTAATCATCCCCAAAAGGTAAGCTATCAAAGCTTTAACGTAACTCATTACTTTTTTCTTGTCAAAAAAACTGCCTATAGCCCATGTGCTGTATCCTACAAATGCATATCCTGCTGCTTCCATAAGCTTAATTTTAATTAATCCTTCAGCAACAGCAAATAAGGCAAGCATGAGCATTCCCATCCCCATAATAAAACACAGCAAGATCAATATTTCAAAAAAATTGAATGCATAGCTTTTAAAGAACATTTTAATCCAAAGGGCTATAAACACACCCATAATAATATTGCCATAACCATAATGACTTTGCACCCAGGCAAAAATAGCACCCGCGCCTGACTGCTTTTCTGAGGAGTACCTGACATAGCCGTCTTCAATATGAAAAAAATGCTCGGCTGTTGAATACAGCAGTGAAGCAACTATGAGGAAGATAACAGGCTTAACAAGACGACTGCGATTAAATGCAATAAATTCTTTAACGCTTTTTCCCGGGCGAATTAGTAACTCTTTTATAGTATAAAGGAATCCTTTTTCAAAATGCAGCAGGTGCTGAACTTCATGCGAAATGTAATGGAAATCGACTCTTTTTAGCTGAACGGGCTGGCCGCAATTGCCGCAAAATTTACCTGTCACCGTGTAGTCGCAAATCTTGCAGCTGTTTATATCGCTCACCATATGCTATATATTGTTTTGCCGTAAAATAGATATTTTAAGAATAAAAAGAAAAGTAAAAGCGAGAATTTGGCTTCGTGATCCTGGTGTTTTCCGCTGATCAATATTCGCTACAACTTTTTTTTACCCTTAATTGTTACATCACATAATTAATGTGATGATATGGCAAAAAAAGAGGAACCATGGACCCTGGATAAATTATACGACCACGTTTATGATTGGGTGCTTAACTATGGCCCAAAGTTAGTTATAGGATTAGTTGTTTTGTTTGTGGGTCTCCGGCTCATTCGCTGGGTGCTCAGCCGTTCGCAGCAGCGTATGCATGAAAAAGCGGTTGAGGATTCTGTAAGACCTTTTCTGCTTAGCCTTTTAGGTGTAGCGCTACGCATACTGCTCATTATTGGAGTAATGCAGATAATGAGTATACAATTAACCCTTTTTACAGCCATAGTTGGTGCTTTTGGTGTGGCTGCGGGTTTAGCGCTATCAGGCACTTTGCAAAATTTTGCCAGCGGTATATTGATATTATTGATTAAGCCGTTCTCGGTTGGAGATAACATCATTACACAGGGACTGGAAGGCACGGTTACAGAAATACAGGTGTTTTATACTATGGTAACCACCTTTGATAACCGGCAGGTAATAGTGCCTAACAGTAAACTATCCAATGAAGTTATTATCAACATCAGCAGGCGGGGCAGCAGGCGACTGGATGTCAATTTAAAAATTCCGAATGGTATTGACATCCGGCAAGCAAAAGAGGTAATAAATAAGGCTGTCGATAAATGCGAAAATGTATTGTCTAAGCCTGAGCGAAGAATAGGAGTGGGTGAATTGCAGCCTGATGGATTTTTAATGAGTGTCAACGTGTGGGTAAATTCTCACGGATACCAGGATACTAAACTGGCCGTACAGGAAACGATATTGCAGGATGTAAAGGATGCGGGGATTAAACTGCCGGGGATGTAAGAAAATGTCATTTCGAACGTAGTGAGAGATCTATACACAAGCCTGTCCTGTGGCTCAACTATGTATAGATTTCTCACTACGTTCGAAATGACACTTTATTTAATTAAATGCTTATCTCTTCCCTAGCCTGTTTCGCCGCTGCAACCATATTAATTAAAGCTGCTTTTGTTTCCGGCCACTTACGCGTTTTCAACCCACAGTCTGGATTAACCCATAAATGTTGCACAGGTAGCAGTTCTGCTGCTTTAGCCAATAGTGACGCCATTTCTTCGGTACCCGGTACCCGCGGCGAGTGAATATCATAAACACCCGGACCTATTTCATTAGGATATTCAAAATTTGCAAAAGCCTGTAGTAATTCCATTTGCGAGCGCGAGGTTTCAATAGTGATTACATCCGCATCCATCGCCGCTATGTGTTCAATAATGTTATTAAACTCGCTGTAACACATGTGCGTGTGTATCTGGGTTTCGTCTTTAACGCCGCTCGCAGTTATCCTAAAAGCCTTTACCGCCCAGTCAAGGTAAAGCGGCTGTTTAGCTTTACGCAACGGTAAGCCTTCGCGAATGGCTGCTTCATCTATCTGGATAATGCCGATACCTGCTGCTTCCAACGCTAAAACTTCGTCTTGAATAGCCAGCGCGATCTGGTTGGTGGTTACCTCGCGCGACTGGTCATCGCGCACAAACGACCATTGCAAA
>CAMLFI010000511.1 GCA_946479225.1 uncultured Mucilaginibacter sp.
TTCTAAACACGGCTCAACCATGATGCGCCCGTTGGTTATGGATTTCCCTACAGATGCCAAAGCTGTGCAGCAAGAGTATCAATACATGTTTGGCAAGTCATTTTTGGTAGCGCCAATTACGGCGGCCGGTGTAACAGAGTGGGATGTTTACCTGCCTAAAGCAGCTGCATGGTATGACTACTGGACAGGCAAACGCTACACTGCCGGACAAACTGTTAAAGCGCCCGCGCCGCAGGATAAGATTCCGGTTTTTGTTAAGGCAGGTGCGATAGTGCCAATGGCTAAACAAATGCAATATACCGGCGAGAAATCGCTTGATGTATTGGAGGTTAGAGTTTACAAAGGAGCGGATGGGGCGTTCACGCTATACGAAGACAAGGGCGACGGCTATGATTATGAAAAAGGCGCATATACTACCATTCCATTTAAATGGAATCAAAAAAGCCAAACGCTTACTATCGGCGCAAGGGCGGGCGCTTATACCAATTATTTAAAAAGCCGCACATTTAATATAGTAGTTGTGGGTGATACTAACGGCGGTGGTATTGCCGAAGGCACCCCTGCTAAAAAGATCACTTATACAGGTAAACCGGTTTCTGTAAAAATTTAAACATTAATAAAACTACAAATATTTATGCTCCATTCTGGATTCTCATTTAAGCGCCTTTGTTTATCAGGCTTATTCATTTTATCGTTAAGTAGTCTTAGCAGTGCTCAAACCGTGCTTAGGGCCGGCGTGGATTTTCCTGCCGAAATAGAAAATCCGGAAATAACAGGCATTAACAAAGAGGCCTACCATGCTACGTTAATGCCTTACGCTAACTTGCAGGAAGCACTTGTGGCTAAAAGGCATGCGTCTACTTTCGCGCGTAGCCTTAACGGAAAATGGAAATTTAACTGGGTAGCCAGTCCTGAAAAACGTCCGGTTGATTTTTATAAAACCGATTTTGATGTATCGAAATGGGCAGATATAGCGGTACCTTCCAATTGGGAAGTGCAGGGCTATGGCACGCCGTTTTACCGTAACCTGGGCTACACCATAAAGAAGGATTTTCCGCACGTAATGAGCGAGCCGGATAAAAGGTATACCGCCTTTACTGAGCGTAACCCGGTGGGTAGTTATAAAAGAAACTTTGAGGTGCCGGCTGAATGGGCAGGTAGGAGAGTATTTGTGACTTTTGATGGTGTTGATGCAGGTTTCTTCCTTTGGGTGAACGGGCAAAAGGTAGGTTTTAGCGTAAATAGCCGTAACGCTGCCGAGTTCGATTTAACCAAATATTTAAAACCAGGCACAAACACCATTGCTGCCGAAGTTTATGAATATACATCAGGAACGTGGCTGGAAGACCAGGATATGTGGCGTTTGCACGGCATCTTCCGTAATGTTACATTATGGAGCTCGCCTCAAACGCACATCCGAGATTTTTTTGTAAAACCGGAACTTGATGAAGCTTATCGTGACGCAACAGTAAAGGTATCAGCCAAAATAAAAAACTACGGCGACAATACTTCAAAAGCACAGACACTAACAGCTACGCTTTATGACAATACGGGCAAAGAAATTGCCAAAGGTAACGTATCTGGTAGTGCATTAAATGCTAAGCAGGAGCAGGAACTCAATATTACCTTCCCCATTGCCAACCCGGCAAAATGGACAGCAGAAACGCCAACCCTATACACTGCGGTATTAACCACGGGCGAAGGCGAGATCATTTCTCAAAAAATTGGTTTCCGCAAGATCGAGATCAAGGGCCGCGTATTTATGGTGAACGGCGTCCCTATCAAGTTAAAAGGCGTTAACCGCCATGAGCATTGGTCGGACGTTGGGCATGCTATTACAGAGGAGCAAATGATTCGCGACTTAGAAGTAATTAAGCAAGGTAATTGTAATCACATACGCACTTCGCATTATTCGAATGATCCGCGCTGGTACGAGCTATGCGATGAATGGGGCATTTGGCTGGTTGCTGAAGCGAATATGGAATACCACGGATACGACAGGAAGTTTGACGAAGAGCCAACCATGAAAGCTGCTATTGTTGACAGAAATGTTGCCAACGTTGAAAATTTTAAAAACCACCCCTCGGTTATTATATGGTCATTAGGTAATGAAGGCGGTATAGGTGGTACCAACGTTGGCGCCGCGCTTACAGCTGTTAAAGCTATTGATCCATCCCGCCCAACGCATTATGAGCGTTACGGCGCCGGAAAGAACAATCCAGCTGATCTAGATGGCAGGATGTACGGAACTGCTGAAGATTATCTAAGGATGGTTCGTAATCCCGAACTTACTAAACCGCTTTACATCTGCGAGTTTATACACGCTATGTTCAATTCAATGGGATCATTGGATACATATTCTGACTTGTTTGACAATACACCCGAGATTTTAGGCGGAGCTATCTGGGAGTTTCAGGATCAGGCGCTTTGGAACAGACGCGATCCAAAGCATCCCATTTTAGCTTATGGCGGTGGCTTTGGTGAGTTTCCTAACGATCACTACTTTATCCATAAAGGTGTGGTTGCATGGGACAGAAAAACCGTAAAGCCACACTATCCCGAAATGAAGAAAGCATTTCAATGGATAAGTACCGATCTGACTGATGC
>CAMLFI010000512.1 GCA_946479225.1 uncultured Mucilaginibacter sp.
CTGTGGTCAGTTCGCTTTTAAAAGTAAGGTAAGGCATTGCAGGTGTTGAGCCGGTCACGCTAACAGGCGATCCGACAGCACCCGTACGCAGGTTAATGTCAAACTGGTTTTCGTGCCAGCAAAGCGCGTTTACGCCTGCACCGTAATAGGTGCCCAGGTCCTGCCAAATCCAGCCATCCGGTATAGCCTGCGTGCCGTATAGACTATCATCGCCAATAATTCTTCCATTGAGTTTAGTGATGCCTGCCTTTTTCAGCGCGGTAACCAATTGATTCAATATAGCAGGGCGATTGCTTGTTGCCCAGCGCCAGCTGCCCAGGGTTGGGTCGCCGCTACCTTTAATAATGATGTCTCCGTTTAAAGTTCCGTTAGTAATAGTGCCGGTATAACCAAATGGTGTTTGGTAGCTGAAATTACTCCCCAGTAGATTATAGGCCGTAATGGTGGTAACAGCTTTCATGGTCGATCCCGGTGCCATCCCAATATTAGGATTGCCCGCAAATACTTGCTCGCCCGTTTTAGCATCCAGTACGGTTAATGATACCGTACCATACTTGCACTGATCGTCCGTTTGCAGCTGATTAAACGCAGCCGAAATTTGTTGCTGTAACGGCGCCTGGGCGAAAGCCGCATAGCATCCCCACAATAAAAATATACTAAGTGCTGCTAACCTCTTCTTCTCCATTGTTAAAGTAACGGTTGGCCAGGAAGTATATTGGCACACCTGCTAAAACTATTATTAAACCGCCCCACGCATATTGTGGTTTGTAAAGCAACAATAACACGCAAAATGCCAAGCCCAAAATAATGTACAAGGCAGGCAACAGCGGATAACCAAATGCTTTATACGGCCGTTCGGCGTTAGGTTGCTTGGCCCGCAGTATAAATATACCTATGATGGTAAGCATGTAGAATATAACCGCAACCAATGATATCATATCCAGCAGGTCGCCATACTTACCGCTAAGGCATAGTATACAAGCTATAAGGCACTGTATCCAAAGCCCAAAGCTTGGTACCGAATAGCCATTTAAAGTGCCGGTACGTTTAAAGAACAAACCGTCTTTAGCCATGGTATAGTATACGCGAGCACCTGACATGATCAGTCCGTTGTTACAGCCGAAGGTGGATACCATGATCATCAATGCAATGATCTTTGTACCTACATTGCCAAATATTACCTGCGACGCAGCAACCGCCACCCTTGATTTTTCGGCATTTACTATATCCAAAAGCGGCAATACGCCAGTATAAACCAAGTTAATACTTACGTAAATTGCTGTTACTATCAATGTGCCAAAAAATAAGCTTAAGCCCACATTACGCTGCGGGTTACGCATTTCGCCGGCTATAAAGGTTACGTTGTTCCATGCATCACTGCTAAAAATAGAGCCCACCATTGCGGCAGCAACAGCGCCTAAAGCAGCAGCAATAGTATAAGGGGCAACGCTGCCATCTTTGTTAAGCTGATGAATATCCCAGGCATTGGTCCAGTTGGCTGTCCATACATCGCCTTTCAGCATAATAAAACCAAAAGCTATCAGGCCAAATAAGCTTGCCAGTTTAGTTATCGTAAAAGTATTTTGAATGAGTTTGCCGCTTTTTACGCCGCGTGTATTAATGTAAGTAAGTAAGCAAATAAGGAGAATTGATACGCATTGCGCTGAACTTATTGTCAAATTCCAGGAGCCTATCATGGTATTGATAATCTTGTTGTCTTCGCTTACATAAGGTACTAAGGCTGTAGGGACCACATAAGCCGCAAATTTTGAAAAAGCCACACCTACTGCAGCAATTGTGCCGGTTTGTATAACCGCGAACAAGCTCCATCCGTATAAGAACGCCACAAACTTATTATATGCTTCTTTTAAATAAACATATTGTCCGCCAGCTTTTGGGTACATGGCGCTTAATTCGCCGTAACTTACCGCGGCAGTTATCGTCATGAACCCTGTTATTAACCAAACAGCAATAAGCCAACCTGCCGAACCGACATAACTTGTAATGTCGGCAGCTACTATAAATATACCCGACCCGATCATGGAACCGGCCACCAGCATGGTGCCGTCTAACAGGCCGAGGGAGGATTTTAGTTTAGGTTGATCAGTTGTTTTGCTCATAAAGTTCAGCTGTTTAAAGTTCTAAGCTATCAAAAAACTTTATAATTGACAGTGTATTGTAAAGAAATTAATTTTCTTAATTTGCACACCCAATTAAAAGCCCTGTGGCATAGGGGAACCGACTAAATAAAATGACAACTAATTAATTTATATGGATTTTTTGAACACTTACTTAATTTATCTGATTCCCGTTTTTGGTCTGGTGGGAATATTATTTATGGCCATAAAATCTGCCTGGGTAACCAAACAGGATGCCGGAAGCGGAGAGATGGCTGAACTTTCAGGCTACATTGCCGATGGTGCAATGGCTTTTTTAAGAGCCGAATGGAAGATCTTGGGTTATTTTGTAGTTGTTGCCGGAATTTTACTGGCCTGGAGTGGTACAACAGTAGAAAACTCGAGCCCTGTTATAGCAGTATCCTTTCTAATTGGCGCGTTCCTTTCTGCTTTCGCAGGATATCTGGGTATGCGTATA
>CAMLFI010000513.1 GCA_946479225.1 uncultured Mucilaginibacter sp.
ATACCGTGATCTGGAGGCCGCATTCTCCCCTGATGGTCAAACAGTTTATTTTTCGTCAGACAGGCCCTTAAAAGCCGGGGAAGCCAAAAAAGATTTCGACATATGGAAGGTTAAACGCCTGGCTGATGGTAAATATGGCGAGCCTGAAAATTTAGGTAATACAGTCAACTCAGCAAAAGATGAGTTTTATCCCAGTATTACCAAAACCGGCGATCTGTATTTTACTGTGCAAGCAGCATACGGCAAGGGCAGCGAGGATATTGTTGAATGTAAGCTAACCGATAAAGGCTATTTAGCCCCTGTTAGTCTGCCGGAAGACATAAACACTAAATTTGATGAATTCAATGCCTTTATTGATCCGGATGGGCAGTTTATATTATTCACTTGTTACGGGCGTGCCGATGACATGGGTCGCGGAGATCTGTATATAGCACGGAAAGACGCAACCGGAAAGTGGTTATCGGCAAGGCATTTGCCGGCACCATTTAATTCGCCATTGTTGGACTATTGCCCTTATGTTACACCCGACAAAAAGTATATGTTTTTTACGAGCCCGCGCGTTAATCCAACATTACAGAACGGCAAACAAAAGGACTATTCCACAATAACGTCGTTACTAAGCAGCGCCGGCAACGGTGCCGATGATATTTATTGGGTAAAATTCAGCGAGCTGCCTTAACAGAAAATATCAATTATTTGTATTTTCACTACCTCAAGTGCGAAGGAAGATTATGTATTTTAGGCTGATCAACAAAAACAAACAAGTGATATTGTATGGCATCGCTCTTGCCGGTCTGCTGGTGTTGCTAAAATGGTTAGAATTTAAGTTGATCATAGTAGACCACGCGTTTGAATTGTACGTTGGTGCCATCGCCGTCTTCTTTACCACATTAGGAATATGGTTAGCATTGAAATTGACAAAGCCGAAAGTGGAGACCATTGTGGTTGAGAAATCAGTATATAAAGCCATGGCTGATTTTCAAGTAAATCAGGATGAAATTAATAAACTAAATCTAAGCTCGCGGGAATTAGAAGTGTTACAGTTAATGGCCCAGGGACTGAGCAATCAGGAAATATCAGAGCGATTGTTCGTTTCGCTTAATACTATAAAAACCCATTCATCAAATATATTTGAGAAGATGGAAGTAAAACGCCGCACCCAGGCTGTTGAAATGGCTCAGCGTTTAGGCATCATACCCTAGTACTTTAGTGTTAAATATGCCCTAATTATCAAAATCACCCTAAAGTATGAGGATAAAATTGTTTGCGCTCACCAACTTTGTGCTTCAATCAAAGAAATTTTAAAACAATCATCATGAAAAAAAATGTACTGGTATTTGGATCAATGGCAGGGCTGATCCTTTTAATTGTATTAGTCACCTCCACCATGCTATGCTATAATAATGAAGATTTTAGCGGTAATATGTGGCTTGGCTACGGCTCTATGCTGGTAGCTTTCGCTTTTATTTTTGTAGGCATAAAAAATGTGCGCGATAAATATAATGGTGGCTACATAAGTTTCGGCAAAGCCTTTAAAGTTGGACTGTACATAGCGCTTATCGCTTCAAGTGTATATGTTGTTACCTGGCTGGTAGAATATTATGTATTTATACCCGACTTTATGGATAAATACATAGCACATGTATTACGAGAAGCTGCAAAGGACGGTGCTACGGCGGCGGAGCTTAAAAGTAAAACAGACGAAATGGCTACATATATTAACATGTACAAAAGCCCATTGGGGGTTATAGTACTTACCTATCTGGAGGTGTTGCCTATCGGGCTTATTATAAGCCTTATTGCCGCGGCGATATTAAAGCGAAATCCAGATAAAGCACAAACAGTTGTTGCTTAGTTATATAAAGCAATTGAATATATTATAAATACTAAACAGAAATAAAATGAGAAACTTAATTTACTTTATGCATGCCTCACTTGATGGCTTTGTTACAGGGCCTAATGGAGAAATGGACTGGATAAAGGTAGATGATGAGATATTTGACTTCGTAACCACTATTACTAACAAAGCCGACACTGCTCTTTACGGACGGGTAACTTATGAACTGATGGAAAGTTACTGGCCCAATGCAGGCGATCAACCAAACGCATCAAAGCACGACAAAGAACATTCCGCATGGTACAAACAAATTCCCAAAATTGTCCTATCAAAAACGATGAGCGAAGAAGGATTGGTTAATACTACCATTATCAGCAACGATCTGGAAGAGAACATCAACAAAATAAAAAACCTGCTTGGCAAAAATATCTTGATCTTTGGTAGTCCGCGGGCTTCTCATTCTTTATTAAGTGAGGGTTTAGTTGATGAATTTTGGATATTTTTGAATCCGATTTTGATTGGTCAAGGAACACCACTATTTAAAGATGTGCCGGAAACTACAAAACTCAACTTGATAGAAACCAAAACCTTTGCCTGCGGCGTAATTGCGCTTCATTATGAAAAAGAGCGAAGTTAATAAACAATCATTTTGGCTTAAATACAGATACAGCCTTTTACGAAGAGAGCGCCCCATTTTGGGCGCTCTCTTTATATATCAGCAAATCTTAATTTAAATGAATACTGGCTAT
>CAMLFI010000514.1 GCA_946479225.1 uncultured Mucilaginibacter sp.
AAAAACGGCCAATGTGTACGGTAAAAATCAGTTTTACTTAAGTCAAGCTCTTGTACCACTACTTCCTCATCATCAGTTGATGTTTGATGTATTAGCGCGCCAAACGGATTGGCAAAGAATGATCCCCCCCAAAACTTAACGCCGGCTTCTTCGCCTACCCTGTTCACACTTACCACGTGCACACCGTTAGCAACCGCATGCGAGCGCTGGATGGTTTGCCACGCATTGTATTGCTCAACGTTTGTGGCCTCATCCTGCGTGGTGGCCCAGCCAATAGCTGTTGGATAAAATAAGATCTCGGCACCCATTAAAGCAGTGATACGTGCTGCCTCAGGATACCACTGATCCCAGCAGATCAGCACGCCGATGGTAGCAAATTTGGTTTTAAACACCTTATAGCCCAGATCGCCGGGGGTAAAGTAAAATTTTTCGTAAAAGCCAGGATCGTCAGGGATGTGCATTTTGCGATACTTACCTAAGTAGGTACCGTCAGCATCTAAAACCGCAGTAGTGTTATGGTAAAGCCCTTGTGCGCGTTTTTCAAATAACGACGCAATAATTACAACGCCTAATTCAGCAGCAACTTTAGAAAGCTCATCAGTTGACGGGCCGGGAATAGCTTCAGCCAACTGGAAGTTGTCATGGTCTTCTACGTCGCAAAAATACAGCGAAGTAAAAAGTTCCTGCAAGCAAACTATCTGCGCGCCTTTTTGGGCTGCTTCTCTCACTTTCACAATCGCCTTCTGCAAGTTCTGCTGCTTATCAGCAGTACAGCTCATTTGCACAATGCCAACATTTACTTTACTCATGTCCCTTAAAATTTCTGCAAAAATAGCTTTTTTTAAAGATTTGTTATGTGGCGATTTACGATAAGTTAGTCAACGCTTTGTAACTATATAGCCTGTTTTTAACAGTATTTTAACACAGTGCTGACTCCGTATTTATTTATGTAATCAGTAAATCACTACCTTTGCGCGCAATGAAAGAAATAGACGAAAGCATCATTGATGAGGTGGAGGACGAGATAAGCCCCAAAACTTTAAAGACAAAGCTTTGGAACATTACAAAAGTCTTTTTAAAGTTCGCTGTAACGTCGGTATTGTTATACTTTGTATTTAGGAAGGTCCCGCTTGAGCAAGTTAAGGACAGACTCTTACATGCTAATTATTTTTGGATGTTTGCGGCTTTGGTTAGCTTTTTTCTTTCTATTATAGCTTCCTCGTGGCGTTTAATGAGTTTCTTTAAATCCATAAACCTCCATCTCGACCCCCGCTTCAATTTCCGGCTTTATTTATTAGGACTATTCTATAATTTTCTGCTTCCCGGTGGCATAGGCGGCGATGGTTACAAAATATATATGCTTAACAAAAGCTACAAACTACCTGGTAAAAAGGTATTCTGGGCCATAATTTTCGATCGGTTAAGCGGCCTTTGGGCCATAGGACTTATAACGGTTATGCTGATCTTTCTGATACCGCAAATAGACATACATATTGGTATTCCTTTAGGCATTTTCGTGATCGCTTCAATAGTTTATTATTTTGTGGCTTATACTTTTTTTAGAGAATACACCCGACATTTTTTTGCTGGCCACGCAAAGGCTGTGCTGGTGCAAACGCTACAAGTTATGGCTATCGTCTTTATATTATTAGGACAGGATTTTGATGGAAAATTTTCGCCTTATCTGCTGTCTTTCCTTATCTCGGCTTTAGCTACTATTATTCCTATAAGCATTGGCGGGGCCGGAATTAGAGAAACCGTATTTATGCAGCTCACCAAGGTGTTTCCGATGGATGAAAGCTTAGCCGTATTTTTGCCGGGTTCTTTTTACGTAATATCATTGCTGGTGGCTCTTTTTGGTATTTATTATGTATTGAGGCCAAGCAGGCTTGAAGACGGCTTACAAAAGGGCAAAGTTGTTTTTGGCGATGAAGATGAGGCGGGTTCTGTAGTTAATAAATAAAACAATGAATGTTGTTATAACAGGTGCCAGCAGTGGCGTAGGTTTTGAAGCCGTTATAGAACTGATTGCCACCGGCAAGCACAAAGTAATTGCACTGGCTCGTTCGCAGGATAAACTGGAAAGACTGGCAGAAATTTCATTAGGGTTAAATCCGGATGCCATTGTCTATCCTATTGTATTTGATATTGTACATGATGATTACACTGATCTGCAGCAATTCATCAACAGCAATTTTGATGGCCGTGTTGATGTGCTGATCAATAACGCCGGGGCTCTTGTAAATAAACCATTTACCGAACTGATGGAAACCGACGTTGTTGAAATGCTGCAAAGTAATTTTATCGGCCATGTGCGTATAATTCAAAGTCTGTATCAATTTATGCCGTCGGGCTCGCATATATTAAATATTGGCAGCATGGGCGGTTTTCAGGGGAGTTCCAAATTTGCCGGACTGTCAGCATACTCTGCCAGCAAAGCGGCTTTGCACACATTAACAGAATGTCTAGCCGGCGAGTTTGCCGAAAAGGGGATTGCTGTTAATTGCCTTGCTCTAGGCTCGGCCCAAACAGAAATGCTGGAAAAAGCTTTCCCGGGTTACCAATCGCCGGTAATGGCGT
>CAMLFI010000515.1 GCA_946479225.1 uncultured Mucilaginibacter sp.
GCTATAACCCCACTACTATTGCTGTACCTAAAGATATTACTAAAAAGAGTTTGATAGTGGAGATACGCATGCGTGCCCAGGTTATTAATTTGCCAATGGTGCGCATCTTCCCTTGGGCCACTACGGATGAGTTCAGGCATGATTTTCTGGCGATGAAGGTTGCTGATGATGATTTGGAAATTGCCCGTAAAAACCTCAGCGCGACATCTATCCACACCATGATGAAAACCTTACCGCTAAGTGGTTATGAAAGCTTTAACGCGCAGGATAAGCACAACGCCGTAGCCAATTCACACTCATTTACCAATCCGTTGCTTAATCCGTTTGCCTGGGGTAGTTTGATTCGGGATATTGCCGCAGGCGATAAGGCCAGGAAAGAAGAAAACTAATTACCGTCCTTTTTTAACCGCCGGGAACTTCATTTTATATTCAACGTCAACCATTCCGCGCGATATATCGCCCAGCTTTTTCTCTAACAAGCGCTTGCGTAACGGGCTTAGTTTATCTGTAAATAATTTACCTTCTATATGGTCGTACTCGTGCTGGATAATGCGGGCCGCCATGCCAGAAAAAGTCTCCTCATAATGTTTCCAGTTCTCATCATAGTAAGATATTTTGATCACAGGCTTACGCATTACATCTTCACGTATATCGGGTATACTTAAACAACCTTCATTAAACGACCATTCTTCGCCGCTTTCATCTAATATACAGGCGTTAATAAACACTTTTTTAAAGTCCTTCAGTTCGGGTTCATCATCATCAAACGGGGTAGCATCAATCACAAACAAACGCATGCTCAGACCAATTTGCGGAGCCGCTAAACCAACACCACGTGCCCCGTGCATAGTTTCAAACATGTCGGCCACCAATTCTTTTATATGCGGATATTCAGCTGGTTCTATCGCAGTTGCTTTTTTGCGTAAAACCGGGCTTCCATAAGCGATAATAGGATATTTCATACCACAAAATTACAGGTTTATTTTAATAATTTAATAACACAAGCGTAGGCTGTTACTGTTCCGGCTCGAACAAAAGGGTGGTTAGCTTATTCGTATCAAAAATCTCGTTGCTTATTTCCAATAACTGTGGGGCTGTTACTTTATTTATCTTATCAAACAATTGCTGCAAGGTATCGGCACAGTTAAAGTCGAGCACACTTTTAGCGATAGATAAGATCAAACTCATGCGGTTCTCTTCGGCCAAGGCAATTTGGCCTATAAACTTTTGTTTAGCCTGGTGCAACTGCAAAACACCAAGCGACTGGTCGCGGAGCTTTTTAAGTTCTTTGTGAACCAACTTTATGGCCTTTTCTGCTTTTTCAGTATCTGTACCAAAGTAAACTGAAAATATTCCCGTATCCGAAAACGAGGTATAGTTAGATTCTACTGTATACGCAATACCATGTTTCTCACGAATCTCTAAATTCAACCGGCTGCTCATACCCATACCGCCTAAAAGATTATTAAGTAGCAGCAAACCTGTTTTATTAGGGTGCATGGCGGGATATGCCTGGTTACCAAGGATGCAATGTGTTTGCGATATGGGTTTACGCACAATGGTCTTGGCAAGGCCATGATTATGCGGCTTGATGCGGTTCTTCACAGGATGGTTAGCCGGAATTTGCCCCCAATACTTTTCTCCCAGCTTTATTACTTTATCGAAGGCATAATCGCCAAAAACAGCGAAGATCATTTCGGACGTATTGTAGTTATTTTTGATAAACTGCTGAATATCCTCCTTGCTAAAAGCTGAAACAGTTTGCGTTGTACCCAAAATGTTGTTGCCCATAGCATGGCCCTTAAACAACATCGCTTCAAAATCATCCTGAATAGCTTCCTCAGGCTGATCAAGGTAGGATGCTATTTCATCCAATATTACGCCCCGTTCTTTCTCCAACTCCTCAGCAGGGAACGTAGAATGAAAAACAATATCCTCAAACAGATCAATAGCGCGTTCTAAATGCGGCTTAAGCAGCGATGCGTGCACACATGTATACTCTTTGGTGGTATACGCATTCAAGTCCGCCCCCACCAATTCAAGCCGGTTTAATATTTGGTTGGTGCTGCGGCGCTCTGTTTCTTTAAACAACAAATGCTCAATAAAATGGGCCAGCCCCTCCTTATTCTCCGGCTCATCGCGCGACCCGGCATTAACCATAAAACAGCAATGCGTAATAGGCGATGTACTGTGTTTGTGTAGTATTTTTATGCCGTTGGCAAGCGTATGCACCTGGTATTCCGTCATGGGTGGCAAAGATAGCGATATTGGTGTGTTTTTGAGTTGCATAAACTTTGAGGCAATTCGGTCAAAATAAGTACATTTACGGCTATAAACAAACAAATATGAGGGTTGGCAAATTCCCGGTAGCGTCAATTGTGTTGATCCTGATTTTCGGGGCGAAGTTTATTATACATGTTTTCTTCCCTGAAAGGTCTGCCGCTTTTGATCCGATGTTCACCGGCATATTAGAAATTGCCATTGTAGTATTTGTGATCTACTACCTTAGATTGTTTGTAAAGTGGGCCTATAATTATCGCAAAGCTGCTTAAGGCAGGTAACCTGA
>CAMLFI010000516.1 GCA_946479225.1 uncultured Mucilaginibacter sp.
GCTACGGGGCAGGAGGTGTACAATTTTTCGTCGCAAATCATAGACAGTGTGTACACTAAATTTGGCGTTGCCCTACAACGCGAAGTGAATATTATTAAATAAGATAAAAACTTTTTTCCTTGTTAATATTTGTATTGTATCACCTGGTATTGGGTTGTTCTAATGCAAAAAAAATTCTTAACTATATGTCTGTAAATCAGATATATAAGTTGTTTTTTGTGTGGATAATACACAGCTAAATTCCTGTCATTGTTAAGTCATTGCAGCTAATGCTTAAAAGCAGATGAAACTGGTTTGTGGTATCAACTTTGTCTTAAATGCAATACAAAACATTAGCAAAATGACAAAAATTGAGTTTAACACCCTGGTATTACGTCAAGCAAGTTCATTAAGGTCATACGCCTTACACTTTACACACGACGCAGACGACGCGAACGATTTAGTGCAAGACACTATTTTAAAAGCCATTACTTATTACAATAAGTTTAAAGAAGGTACTAACTTGAAAGGCTGGTTGTATACCATCATGAAAAACACTTTCATTAACAATTATCGCCGTTTTGTTAAAATGAGCACTTTTGTTACCAAGAGCGACGAGATCTCATCGCCTAACCTTGTATTCAGCTCTACTAAAAATCAGGGCGAAGCTAAATTTGTGATGGATGACATCAAGAGAGCATTAGACAGGTTACCTGCCGATTATTATGTGCCGTTCACTATGTATTTTGAGGGACATAAGTATCATGAGATAGCCGATCATTTAGCCATACCGATAGGTACTGTTAAAACCCGTATTCACGTAGCACGTAAGCTATTGAAGAAAAACTTAAAAGCGTATGATAACGGTGTAAAAAAACCGGTTTACGCAGAAATGTAAAGCTATATTAAACTCAACATATATAATGGAAAAACCCCGCTACCGAATAGGTTAGCGGGGTTTTTTATGCAATAAAATATTGTTATTATTACTTAGCAAATGCAATGAACTACAAAGTCGTAAAACCGCCGCCTCAATTAGCTGATTACGTTAGGTTTTTCTGGTTTTCAGAGGGCGATGCTTCGGTATACAAGCCTTTTGTTCATTCTGCTTTTGCCTATCCCTGCCCCGAGATCATCTTCTGTTATAGCGGGCAATTCAATTACAGCGTCGAGTTTGGTCCCGAACGAAAGCTGAGCCCCGGAATTTATGGCCATACCCAAACTTTTGGCCAGGTAATCTCAAGAGCTAAATTCGGCGTTTTCGGCTTTTATTTATATCCCCATGCGCTTCCGCAATTGTTTTGTTTGCCTGCCAGCGAGTTAACAAACCAGTCGACAGATATTAAAACGATATGCGGTAAAGAAGGAGAAATTTTGGAAGAGAAAATAATGCTGGCTTCCGGCTTTAACGAGCGCGTTAAGTTGGTGTGTGATTTTTTAACAGCACGGTTAAAAAATGTCAGGTCAGGATATATACCGCTGCTATCTTCCATAAAATTCATGTCAGATGGTAATAGCAATACCGCGGTGAAAGCGCTAGCAGAAAATAGCTTTCTATCGCTCAGGCAGTTTGAAAGAAAGTTCAAAGAATTTTCAGGCTTTAGTCCGAAATTGTTTTTGCGTATCACCAGGTTTAACTCCCTGCTTAATACCTCCTTTTACGATAAGCCGCTATCAGAAATTGCCTATGAATATGGGTATTATGATCAGTCGCATTTTATTCACGATTTCCAGCAGTTTTCGGGCCTTAATCCCAAAGAGTATTTTAATATAGATACCATTGCTGCCAGCGACCGTGGTACCGTTAAACTCGGAGAGTAAAAACGTCGTTTTTTTACAATTTTAGAAGACCACCAAGTCGTTGTTTTGCAGTATAAAATAGATTTACCATGACAAGCAGTTTTAAATTCTTTTTAATGGCCTTTTTAATCGCCGCAGCAACATTTTTTATATCTCATGACGCAATGTCCCAATCAACTAAGACAGGGGATACAGCCTATGTATCAGGTATTACCCCGGGCCGCGCCAGGTCACTTATTGGCGGCGTTGTGGGGCTGGTGTGTTTGGTTTTGGGCTGGCGGGCTAAAAGTCGTTCCAAAGCGGCTAACAGTATTATACGTACCACAGCTGTGGTTGCCCTGATACTTGGCGCGATAGGTATTCTGCTTAGTGTAGTGCATCTGATATCAACGGCCGGGGCGGTTTTTGGATCGGGCAGCGGAAAGGCGGGGGCAATTGTAGCCCTGTTGCTCAGTTGCGTTGGTATGGTACTTGCGGCATTGGCCTTAAGAAATGACAAAGGAAATGGATAACGCAGAAAAAACTGGGAGAGTAAACATCCGCTACATGGTAGCAGATGTTGAGGGTTCGGTGGCGTTTTATACGCAGCAACTAGGTTTTAAGCTTTTAAACAATTTCGCCCCTGCCTTCGCGGATGTGTTAATGGGAAATATCCGGTTACTACTAAGCGGACCCACAAGCTCTGCCGGCAGACCAATGCCGGATGGAGCAGTACCCACGCCCGGTGGATGGAACCGGTTTCAAATCATAGTTTCAAACATTGAGGAGGAGGTG
>CAMLFI010000517.1 GCA_946479225.1 uncultured Mucilaginibacter sp.
TAACTGTATCTTGCACGCTTAACATTTTAAAAAATATCATGGCAACAGGAACAGTAAAATTTTTTAATACTTCAAAAGGCTTCGGCTTTATTACCCCGGATGCAGGCGGTAAAGAAGTATTTGCACACGTAACAGGCTTAATTGACGAGATCCGCGAAGGTGACTCAGTTACCTACGAAGTGGAAGACGGCAAAAAAGGTCCGAGCGCGGTTAAAGTAAAATTAGCGTAATTACCTTGGCCAGATCAACAGAAACATTCAATAAAAAAGAACGAGAAAAGAAACGTCAGAAAAAGTCGTTGGATAAAAAGGAGAAGGCTCAAGATCGCAAGGCAAACTCCACCAAAGGAAAAAGCCTTGACGATATGATGGCCTATATTGATGAATATGGTAACATCACGTCAACACCACCAGATCCATCGCGTAAATTGAAAGTAAACTCTCAGGATATACAGATAGCTGTACCCAAACAGGAAACCATTGTTGAGGATATTGTGCGAACCGGAATAGTAGCGTTTTTTAATGAAGCCAAAGGTTACGGTTTTATAAAAGACATGCAAAGCCAGGAAAGCATATTTGTGCATGCAAATGCCCTTAGCGAGCCTATAAAGGAAAACAACAAAGTTACTTTTGAAGTAGAGCCTGGTCAAAAAGGGCCAACTGCTGTAAAAGTTAAAATATCCCGGTAAAAAACTATTGATCTTCTTGCCCGCAATATTCGTTTAATAAACGGACGGGCAAAACAGGGGAGGAGTTAAAAAAACAAAGCCATCCGCATTGCGGATGGCTTTTCTGTTATCACCACTCACTACCCGATGCTATCGGGACACTAATTACGCTTGCTTAGCAAACTGAACGTTAAAGATCAGTTTAACTTCGTCGCTTACCACTACTGATCCGGCTTCGGTTATGCCATCCCAGGTAAGGCCGAATTCTTTACGGTTAATTTTACCTGTAACATCAAAACCTGCTTTAGTATTACCGTAAAAGTCGGTTGCTACACCACCATATTCGGCAGCAAGTTTAACCGGTTTGGTAACGCCTTTTATAGTCAAATCGCCTTTAAGCGTATAATCGCTGCCATCTTTTTCAAACGAAGTTGATTTGAAGGTTATAGCCGGATATTTTTCAGCGTCGAAAAAATCAGCGCCTTTTAAGTGGCCGTCGCGCTGATCCTGATTAGTATCGATGCTATTAACGTCAAGGCTGATGTTGATATCGGCACCTGTAAAATCCTCGTTCTCTGTTGCCATAGTACCTTCAAATTTTTTGAAAGAACCTGTAACGGTTGATATAACCAGGTGTTTTACTTTAAACTGTACTTCTGAGTGCATTGGGTCTAATACCCATTTTGTTATTGTTGCCATTGTATTTAGAGTTTTATTTTTAAAATGATACAACAAAGATAAATAATATATGTTTAAACATGTAATTAAATTATTCAATATTACAATAGTAAGACAAATGGATGTTTAAACATTAATATATGCTATGTTTTAGGATGTAGGAGGATGAAATGTGTTGTTATTTTAACAAAAAAGCCGCCTGTAAGGGCAGCTTATCTGGGTAATGAAGTAGGAGGGGATTTTTATTTATAAGCAGCATTTAATTTATCAAACATGCTGAACCAGCTTTGGTAGGCACCGGTTTTCTTAGCCTCGGTTTCGTCTACAGTTTGGTGTAGTGTAATTTTAGTTTGCTTACCGATGGGGGCAAAGGTTACGGTGGTTACAATAGCCTCCGGCCAAGCGTCTGATTTACCGGCCTCGGTGGCGGTCACCAGATCTCCGTTTTCGTTACTCAAAAGCATGGAAAAAACCAATTTCTCCGGTGCAAGTACTTCCTGATATTTACCTTTTATCCAGCAATCACCATGCACCGGGTCGTGAATAACAAAATGAAATTCGCCGCCAACTTTTACGTCTATTGATTTAAAATCTATAGAACATCCTTCTGGTGCATACCAGTTTTTTAGGATTTCCGGGCTGGTCCAGGCTTCAAAAACCTGCTCAGTGGATGCATCAAACAGGTAGGTTATGTGTAATTCGTTATTTTTATTTTCCATCGCTTTTGGTTTTTACGTTAGCTAAATATTTATCTAATTTTTCAAATTTCTGTACCCATACCTTTTTAGATTGTGTTACCCATGCAGCTACCTCGTCCAACTGATCCAGCTTGGCTTCGCAAACGCGATCGCGCCCGTGTTGGTTTATGGTGATCAAGCCGCATTCTTCTAATATGCTAACATGCAGAGAAATCGCCTGTCGGGTCATGGCAAACTGCTCGGCTATTGCATTCACATTTTGTGGCTGCGCGGCAATCAAACTAATAATTGCTCTTCGGGTGGGGTCGGCTATTGCCTGGTATACATCTCTTCTGGCTTTCATTTTATGCAAGTAAGTGCTTGCAAATATAAGTGCAAGTATTTACTTGCGCAATAGATTGGTAAAATAATTTTTTTATTATTTAAAAACAGGGGATAAGCTCGAAACCATGCGCCGTTCATTATCTTTTGTATATTTTTTTATACAGAAAAACAATATCATAACCTT
>CAMLFI010000518.1 GCA_946479225.1 uncultured Mucilaginibacter sp.
TCAGCAACGGCCATTAAAACATTAGTGTGGTAAATAGCTTTGCCATTTTTATCAACTGCATTAAAAAGCACCGGTTTATAACCGGTGTGTTGGCAAAAAGTGTCCAACACTTCTTCATCGGTACGCGGCGAGAGACAGGCATAAGCTATTTTTTTCTCGCGATCAAGCACCATGCTGCCTGTTCCTTCCAAAAACTGCCCCTGTTTTTCAAAACGGCTTAAGTCAATCACATGATTCACTTTAAATCGCTCTTCTAGCTTCCTTATAATGTCTTCCCGCCGCTCTAACTGGCGGTTTTCCGCCTGCATAGGGTATAAAAAAACATCGCCATTTTCATGGAAGGACACCCAATTGTTAGGGAAGATAGAATCGGGGGTGTGCGGCTCGGGGGTGTCTTCAATAACAATCACATTAACACCGTTGTCTCTCAAAACCTGCACAAAAGCATCAAACTCAGCCAAAGCTTTCTCCTGCACATGCTGTTGATCTGCATCCGGATTTTGAAACGCATTGCTTTCCGCCGTTTGCTCGTTATACCCGAAGTTTACCGGGCGGATCATTAGGATAGTTCTTGGGTTCATAGTTCGTAGATGATAGTTCATAGTTGATGGTTCATTGTTCATAGTATTTTGATAAACAAGCATATTTGGCTATGATCCATCAACCATCAACTATGAACCAAGCGCATCGCGCTC
This sequence comes from uncultured Mucilaginibacter sp., assembly GCA_946479225.1. The sequence continues at coordinate 696 of CAMLFI010000518.1, forward strand.
AAGAGGCATACTCATACAATGAAAACCACCACGCGCCCTTGAAAGCTCTGCCGAAGGCATCAATATCAGCGTATCCTTCATTTGCTGCGCGTCTAGCTCATCACTTTCCAGCTTTTTAAGCAGCTCTTTTACATTAATAATTTTAAAGCCATTTTGTTTAAATGCGCCTATGGTTTTGTCGTTACGGTCGTAACCCAAAACCACGCCTTCGCGCAGGGCCAGCAGGTTACAGCTATCCGTCCACTGTTCGCGGGCATCAAACGGGAACTCGTCATTGCCAGAGTAAATGAAACGCGTTGGCTCGGTACTTTCCAGATCTTTTCTGCTGATATTATCTAGCAAAGCCTCCAATGTGGCAAAGGTCTTTGGTTTTTTGTCTTGCCTAAACTGTACTATCTCGGGCTTGTCCTTGCTCTTTTTATCAGCAAACCAGGCCAGTGGCTCGTGCTGCGGCTGCCCGGCTTCGGTAATACTTAATGATCGTAACAGCACCCAGACATTGCGTTTTACCTGTGTAAAAACGGTATCAATGTGCATATAATCACGCTTGTTGGGTATTTTAACAATGGTTACCTTCTTTACCACATCCTTTTCAAACAGCAGTTTTATGGCCTCGTTAGCGCCGCTTACAGAAGTACGCTCGCTGCAGCCAATAATTAAATGGCCCGGACTAACCATCATCACATCGCCGCCCTCGAGGGTGGTTTTCTCGTCGTTGGCCTCACCAGGTCGTAAAAAATGTTGTTTGGTCTCGCTTATCTCTATTATCTTATCGCGGTAAGCCGCAAACATCGGGTGGTTAAAAAATATGTACCGCATCAACAGTGTCTCGCGCGAACGGGCTTTTTTGGCGGGCCTGTTCAATAAAATATGGTCGTTAATAACCACGCCCAGATCGCGCGAAAAGATGAGGTTGGGGATAGGAGCGAAGATCATTTCGGAAGCGTTTAGCGAGCCTGAAATAAAGATCTTAGCCAGTTCAACCGGCGTAGTATCTATCAGCTTTTGCTGCATAACATAAGCGCAGCCCTCAATGGCGCAGACAGATGCTACCAGCTTGTTACGGATATCATCCTGCTCCAATATATCTGCCAGCAGGGTTTGTATTTCAATTACTTTGTCTGACGCGTAAAAGGCTGCGTTATCTGGTTTAAAGAAATTACGATCATTTTCCTTCGCGTCTATATCTTTCAGCTTGCCTTTTATTTTATCCTGATCTAAAAAATAGAGCAGCAGCTTAATGTAATAGTCGTATTCGTTTTTGCGCATGCTGTCCAGGTGCACAATGTCTTCAAATAGCCAGTCCTGCGCTTTTGAGGGTACAACGCGGCCAAGACCGCTATCAGGACTGTGGATCAGTAAAGAACGTAGGGTTCCTATTTCAGAGCCTACGTTTATGTTAATATCAGATTGTTGTTTCATATGCAGTTTAACAAAGCTATATAGAAAAAATTGATTTGGCCTATTTATGACATTATCCAAAGCAGATGCCGAATTTGGTTACCTTAAATTAACAGAACATTAATTGAGTATATCTTTCTGACTCCCCGTCTTTCCGACTTCCCGACTAAATGACTAATTTTGCCCCGATGAATTTTATAATTGATGCTGCTGTTAAAGCAGTAAAACAAATCTACCAAACTGATATTACGCCTGCCGAGGTTAGCCTGCAGGAAACCCGCAAGGAGTTTGACGGGCAGATCACTATTGTTACTTTTCCGTTCACTAAGTTTTCCCGCAAATCGCCCGAACAAACCGGTAACGATATTGGCGAATTCATAAAAAATGAGTTGAAAGAAGTTTCGGCGTTTAATGTGATAAAGGGCTTTCTGAATATTTCTTTGTCAGATCAGTT
>CAMLFI010000519.1 GCA_946479225.1 uncultured Mucilaginibacter sp.
CGTTTGTTTTAGATACAACCATCTATCGCAATAACAAGGCAAACTATGGAGTACCAATCGGAAAAACTTTTAAAAACGACCTGGCTTTTCAGATCGTGTCTCAGCTGGATAAGGACATTTTCACCAACGTTCACCTCAATGCCAGGTATGCCTTGTTTGTCCCATACGAGAAGCCGCTGGATTTTGTAACCCACAGGGTTGACGCCATACTTACCGCCAAGATCAACAAACTGATGAGCATGACCATTAACGGCACTTTTTTGTATGATAAAACCACGTCTAAACAGGTGCAGGGCACGGAAGGTATGGCGCTCGGCATCATCTACAGGTTTCCTTAAAGGCTATTTATAAAAAACTAAGACCTTCATTTTCCGTTCTGTTCTTTCAAGAGAAAGGCCCAGGTCTGTTACTGATTTGACGATATCGTCAACAGTAGGTATAACAACCGTTGTTTTTATATCATAACGCTTATCTAAACCCGTTTCATCAATAACAGGCCGGTCCAGCCCATTGCTTAAATACTTATCGGCAAACACCCCTAAAGTAACCCCTATGCCATCAAACCCCGTTCCGCTAAAGCTTGACGAAGAGGTATTTGATTGTGATACCTTTAGCTTAAATCCCGCATGGCTGTTTTTAAGCACATAAACGGGCATCATTTGTTCAATAATTTTAGCTTTTATGGGTAACAAGGCTAGCAATTTCTTTTGCATAATGCTATACAGGCTATCCGCCTCTTCAGGCTTAACCAATAGGTCAAAGCAATACAGCGATGCCTTATTGTCGAAATCGCAAGCCTCTTTTTCGTCCATCTCATATTTTATTTGTCTGGGCGAGGTTATAGCAAAGGCGTCTTTATAAAGGATATCTGTACAAACATTATAATAGCTTACCCTACGTGAATTGGGAGAATGAAAACCCCTGCTTCGTTCCCCTTTCATGTAACCACGCAAGGTTACGTTTTCTGTCATGGTGCTGTCTACACCAAAAGCATCTTTTGTGTTGGCTACAGGCAGTTCTTTTAGCTCCGCATCTGAGCTGATTTTTTTACCTGCCAATAGTGTGTTTATCAATTTTTGATTAATGGAATGCGTTTTTACCAATGCTATTACCTGGTGTTTGCTATTAATAATTGCGCTTTGTCCTACATACGACAACCCCAAAGCCCGGTATAAAAAAACTCCGGTATCGCTTGCCAGCCACACGGCCGATGGCTTTTTGGCCAGGTATTTTCTTAGACGGGTTGGCGAATCATTTGATATAGCAATAATTTGTACCGTGCTCATATTAGCTTTCTGAAGTTTGGCCAGCGCATCCATCTCGGGAATGCACGGGCTGCACCATGTTCCCCAAAAGTTAAGAATATATAATTTAGCGCCTTTTAAGTCTTTGATATTAGCCTGATGAACGGATGCGTTAATTATGGGTCTGATCATTATATCCGGAAAATCATCGCCGGTTTTTATAACTGACAGCTGCGCAAATGCCGAAGGTGTTATCAACATTAAAATTAAAAAAAGGATCTTTTTCATGTGTGTTTATTTAATGCCTCAAAGTTGATCATATCACACATAAATGTGGGTTAACGGCTGAGTTAACTTATGTTATATTATGTTAACGGGACAGAGCATTCGAATAGGAACGTCTACATTTGAGTCATGCAAAAAAATATCCGCTATATAATTCTCGGTTGTGCCACAGCTTTGACTTTGGTATTGCTGCTGCAGTTTTACTGGATAACCAAGTACTACCAGGTAAATGAAGCCGATTTTGAAAAAGAGGTAAATCAGGCATTTGAAGATGCATTAAAAGAAGAGTTTAGCCTGCGTTGTGATACAATACAAGCGCTAATAGAACAGCGCTTAATGGATACCACCGAGTTTAAAATAAGCAGCGAGTACAGCAGCAAACACCGGCGGTATATATATACAATAAGTAATGCACATAATTTGAAGGACAAATTTATGTCATCGTCATTTAGTTATAACCTTTTTAACAAAACCCTCTTGCCTGCCGATATGGGTTTTAAGCGTGAAATAGCGCGGAGATTTGCATACAATATGCGCACCGAAGATCTGGAAAGCCATATTGTTTATTATCGCACGCAAAACCTGGGCGGTTTTGTAGACAGCAGTGTTAGAAAATACAATTTTGATACAAGCCGCTTAAGGCCGGTACTTAACCGCTACCTGGCCGATAGAAATATCAGTGTTCCGTATAAGTTTTCTTTTCGCCGGCAAGACAGTACATTAAACCGTGTTAGTAATAATAAGCAATCAACAGTTTATCCTATTATCACTAAGGCTTATCCAACCTATAATCAAAATCCGGGGCAACAGTATGTAAGAGCAATGTTTACCAACCCGTTCACGTATATTGTTTCACGGATGGGGTTAATATTTGCCGCCTCCTTATTTATTATTTGCGTTGTAGCTTTTAGTTTAATAGGCTTAATGCGGATGTTGATAAAGGAAAAGCGATTATCGGCAATAAAGAACGATTTTATCAGCAACATAACACATGAGTTTAAAACG
>CAMLFI010000520.1 GCA_946479225.1 uncultured Mucilaginibacter sp.
GGCAGTCCCGCATTTAATTATGCCAGCCAAATGCGATCTAATGTTGTGTTTCAAAGGCTGCCCGAATTGGAAAAGAGAGTTATTGAATTAGAAAAAATAATTGCCGAACTACGTAAGGCGGATTAATTAGTCGTGATCATCAGTATAAACCAATGATTGATGACCAATGACAATGAAATATAAGAATGAACATTAAACAAAGAACTATTAAAGAGCCTATAACCATTTCGGGTGCGGGTTTGCATACAGGCGAAAAAGTTACCATGACGTTCCATCCGGCGGCGGAAAACCATGGCTATAAATTCAGAAGAGTTGATGTTGAGGGCATGCCGATAATTGATGCCGATGTAGATAATGTTACCGATACGTCAAGAGGTACAACACTGTCGCAAAATGGCGCAAGCGTAAGTACTATTGAGCACGTTTTGGCCGCTTTGGTAGGTTTGGAGGTTGATAACGTTCTGATTGACATGGACGGACCCGAAACGCCGATAATGGACGGTAGTTCTATACAATTTGTTGATGCTATTTTAAATGCCGGACTGGTTGAGCAAGAAGCCGACCGCGAGTACTATCACATCCCCTACAATATTCATTATTCTGAGCCAGACCGTAAGGTTGATATGGTGGCTATGCCTTTGGATGACTACCGTTTTACCTGTATGGTTGACTACAACTCGCAGGTATTGGGCAGCCAACACGCCAGTATATCATCAATAACCGAGTTTGTTAAAGAAATAGCTTCATGCCGTACTTTTTGCTTTTTACATGAGTTGGAGATGCTTTTAAAGCATGACCTTATAAAAGGTGGCGATCTGAACAATGCTATAGTAGTGGTTGACAAAGATGTTGATGAAGCAGAACTACAGCATTTAGCCAAATTATTTAACCGTAAGGATATTAAAGTTGCGCCGCAAGGCATACTTAATAATATTGAGCTGCGCCATCAAAATGAACCGGCACGCCATAAACTGCTGGATATGATAGGCGACCTTGCGCTGGTAGGTGTTCCGTTGCGCGGACATATTATGGCGGCAAGACCGGGTCATGCGGCCAACGTCGCTTTCGCTAAAAAGATCAAAACACTGATTAAAAAGGAACGTAGTCGCAAGCATTTTAAGGTTTACGATCCTAATATGAAGCCGGTTTATGATACCGTGCAGATAATGAAGATACTGCCGCATCGCCAGCCGATGCTGCTTATTGATAAAATATTGGAGTTGACGAAAAGCCACGTTGTAGGGTTGAAAAACGTTACCATGAATGAGGAAATTTTTAAAGGCCATTTTCCTGATGCCCCGCTTTTTCCAGGTGTATTGCAAATTGAAGCTATGGCCCAAACGGGTGGCATATTGGTGCTAAATACAGTACCCGATCCGGAAAATTATATTACCTTGTTTTTAAAAATTGAAAATGCGCGGTTTAAAGATAAGGTTGTGCCCGGCGATACGTTAATATTCCATTGCAACCTGTTAGCGCCTATACGCCGGGGTATTGCTCAAATGAAAGGTATTGGCATGGTGGGCGAGCGTGTTGTAGTAGAGGCTGAATTAATGGCCCAGATAGTTAGAAAACAAGTAACTGAATAAGCATGATCCAACCCTTAGCATATATACATCCGCAGGCTAAAATAGCCGATAATGTTGTTATTGAACCTTTTGTTACCATTCATAAGGATGTAGAAGTTGGCGAAGGCACCTGGATAGGTTCAAATTCTGTTATTATGGATGGGGCACGCATTGGCAAAAACTGCCGTATTTTCCCGGGTGCTGTTGTTTCGGCACCACCGCAAGATTTAAAATACAAAGGAGAACCCAGTACGGTTACCATAGGCGACAACACGGTTATCCGCGAATGCGTAACCCTTAACCGCGGCACTGCATTAGATAAAAACACTACCACTATTGGCAGCAATTGTTTGCTGATGGCTTATGTACACGTAGCGCACGATTGTGTTATTGGCGATAATGTAATTATAGCTAATTCTGTGCAGCTGGCCGGCCACATTAATGTTTATGATTATGCATTTATTGGCGGGACATCCGCAGTACACCAGTTTGTTGAGATAGGTGCGCATAGCATGATATCGGGCGGATCATTGGTACGTAAGGATGTGCCACCATTTACCAAAGCCGGACGAGAGCCCTTGTCTTATATTGGTATTAATTCAGTTGGATTACGACGCAGGGGATTCTCAGCTGAATCGATCAATGAGATTCAGGAGATATACCGGATCATCTTCCTTAAGAAATACAATGTTACCAAAGCGCTGGACATTATCGAAGCCGAATTTAACCCAACTGTTGAGCGCGATGAGATCATTAACTTTGTTTCCAACTCGCAGCGTGGCATTATGAAAGGGTTTGGGATTTAATAAAAGTCCATGGACGATAGTCGATAGTCCATGGATTGATCAACTATGGTCTATCGACTATGGACTATGGACAATCAAATAAACATCTCTCTCGAAAACATAGGCCGACGCTTTAACCGCGACTGGATATTCAGGGGGGTTGATTATAGTTTTA
>CAMLFI010000521.1 GCA_946479225.1 uncultured Mucilaginibacter sp.
CCAACCACAGGGCAATTGAGCAGATAGCGAAGATCAGGAACATAAAACTGGAAAAGGCCAATTTCTCTTTTGTATGCTATGATCTGAGCCACATATCTGACTATATAAAACCTATTGATAATACTACCTTCCGCGTGTTAAAGAAAGCCTTACCGGGGCCCTTCACCTTTATTTTTAATGCCAATAATAACGTACCCAAACTGTTAAGCTCCAACAAAAAAACGGTGGGTATACGTGTGCCCGATAATAACATTGCAAGGTGTATTGTAAAGGAACTGGGCAACCCTATCCTATCCACATCAATACATGATGATGATGAGGTGATTGAATACTCAACCGACCCTGAACTGATCTATGAAAAATACCAGGACCTGGTTGATTTGGTGATAGACGGCGGCTACGGCGATAACATCCCCTCAACTGTTGTTGACTGCACCAATGGTGATTTTGAGGTGGTTCGTGAGGGTAAGGGTGAGTTGGAGATGTATTTGTAGGGAAACAGATTAGTTAACAACGCCGCATACTCGTGTGTAGGACAGCGTTTAGAAAAAGGGAATAGGAATTAAAACAAATTTAGACAATCCTAATTCCTATCCCATCCTCAACTACTACTTTAACTCCCTAATAAAAAGCGATTTTACATCAACCGTAGTAGGCGTATGCAGGTGGCAAAGCTGAAAGCCGATCTTTCCGCTATCAAAACCTCCCTCATGCACTATATCAATGGTTTTAACACCGTTTAGCCAGGCTTGTATGTGGTGGCCCTTTGCAACTATATAATAATGGTTCCAGTCGTTAAACTTTACAACTTTAGGCACCAGTGCATCCGGAAACTTCTGCACCATGCTTGCTCTGCGTTCTTCCCAAAGCGATCCCCAGTAACCTTTGCCCATATCTATCTGGTAGCCCGGTGCATCGTCAAAACTGGTAGGGTTTACGCGAACGCACACGCCTGAATTGGCGTCCTCATCGCCTACCATTTTTATCATTACGTTCAGTTCAAAATCTTTATAGGTTTTTTTTGTATAACCATAGTGATGTTCCTTTTCTTTACCAACAGCACCATGTAATTCGTGGTTGTTAAGCTTCCAGTAGGCATCTTCCATGTTCCAGTCGCTTGCGTCGGTCAGCAGATCTACCCAGCCTTTGCCCGACGGTTTACCGTTTACCATTTTACCAGCTGCCGGTAGTGTATTTTTCAAAGTAGTATCTGCCTGTGCATAGGCTGTAGAATAAATAATTGCGGGCAATAAAAGCGCCATTAACAATTGCAGGGCGCGGGTTTTTAATTTGCTGTTTCCTTTAAGATTTAAGCGGATCATGTGGTTTATTTAAAAGTGATTGGTTATCAATTAAATAAAGGTAGCAAATTCTGATTAACTGCAAATTTATGTTACCGGGCCCTTGAGTGGCATTGTGTACTTGTGGATTACAACATTTTATGTACATTAGATCAGCCAAATCATATCAAAAATGAAAAAGTCGCTATTTCTGAGTTTCTTATTAGCCGGTTGTTTATTTCTGGTCAACGGCGACCTGTTTGCGCAAATAGGTAGCTTTGGACAAAACAATAATATTGGACAAACCAATAACGCAGTAATAGGTCGCCGTACCGATACTTTAGTTTATAAGGCAAATGCCTACGTTATTCAGCCGAATGATAAATTAGATGATCTGCTAAAACGTTTGCCCGGTATAACGATTAACAACCAGGGTAAGATGTTTGCGCAGGGCGAAATGCTGCAACGCCTGTTGCTTGATGGGGAAGAGTTTTTTAGTGATGACCCCGTATCTGCCGCTCACGTTTTAAGGGCCGATAAAGTAGATAAAATTATGATCTATTGGAGATGGGGTGATCAGGCCGCGTTTACAGGTACTGAAGATGCTATAAAAATTAAAACGATTAACGTTATTTTAAAGAAGTAAAGCCAGTGGATAAAAGCACCATTTATACAGCTTTAACAGTTTTTAAAGTTCTTATATTGATAGCAGGTATGGCGTTTGTCTTACTGAATTTTGCTTCCTGGCTGACGACTAAAGACGGTGAAAAATTGAAAAAAGCCGCTATTATATTCGGTGGAACATTTCTTTCAATAGTCATAATTTCCGGAATTGAATTTATTATAGCATTTAACTGAGCTTTGCCAATGTAGTGCTCGTGAAGGGGATTTACACCTGATCCATAGTGTTTCAAAGTGTTTCACGGGCAAAATAGCCCCTTTTTTAAAATACTGAAATACAATTATTTACCTATGGCTTAGGTGTTTCATTTTCGTTTCGAATTTAGAATAGCATTAATCGACTTATTTACAGCATCTTATACTAAAAATTGTGAAGATAGTATTATAAAATGTGAAGATAGTGGTGTTCCAACTGTTTCATACGTTATAGATAATATACTGTCAATCAAATAGTTAACACTAAGCCGCGTTTCACTCGTTTCATCTATATGGCATATTTTGTGAAACACCCGCTTTTTTCCATTTAACATTATTTAACACGCACGCTGCTAACAT
>CAMLFI010000522.1 GCA_946479225.1 uncultured Mucilaginibacter sp.
ATGGCTTACCCGGAAAACGGGAAGACGCATAACGCGCCGGTATAATGCCAAGGATGTTCATTTTTTAAAAGTGATGGTTTTGAAAGCAGCTAAGGCAAGTTCCTGGTCTGCCGCAGATAGATCAACACCATTCATTTGAAAATTAAAACTGGTGATGCGGCTTTTAATGTAAATGCCCGTCATCCCCCTGCCCGGCTTTTTGGGCCAAATAGTTTTTATTACATACTTGTCGGTAGAATCAACTATAATATTATGTTGCTTGATAACCATAGGCACCATTAAAGGTATACTTTTAACGCTGTCTTTATTACTGATATCTGCCACAAAATCGGCATAGGGAAATAACTTTTTTTGTTCTTTACTAGGCACGTGGATACGCTCAACTTTCTCAACCGGGTAAGGCTCTACTTTTACTAAGGATGGGTCCTTAATATGTTTCATGTTCATTTCGCTTTGCTTTAAAGCGGTAACATTAGCAGAATCTGTGTAAGTTACGTCTTTTTGGCAAAAATGGCACGCTTCCCGCCATCCTCCTGAGGATAGGAAATCGTTCTCCGTTTGCATAAGGTTGCTGGCATAGCCCGCCGCACTGTATTCAAAATTTAACAAAACAGTAGGGCCGGTTATCTGTCCTCCAAAAGAATCTCCCACATCGCCGGGATCTTCATACGCCCAGGTTTCGGGAACAGTAATTTCAAACGCTTTTACATCTAACTCTTTAAACCCAGCGGGTACCGACTTGCAACTAACCAAAAGGTATAAAATCGCAAAAATCAAGCAATTTCTTTTCATGCTACGTTATTGATATTCCTTATTAAAAAAGTCCGTTAACTTCCCGCTCAATAGCCTGAACAATTGTACCCATGTCCTCAACATTATTGGCGAAATCAAGGTTGTCTTTATCCAATATCAATAGCTTACCCAGGTTATAGCCGGCTATCCATTTATCGTATTTTTCGTTCAGTTTTGATAGATAATCTATCCGAATGCCTATCTCGTACTCGCGGCCGCGACGCTGGATATTGTTAACTAAAGTAGGTACAGATGCTTTAAGATAAACCAGCAGATCAGGCGGTTTAATATACTCGGTAATATTATCGAATATGGAGGTGTAGTTTTCGTAATCGCGGGTGGTCATCAGGCCCATATCGTGCAGGTTCTCTGCAAAAATATAGGCATCCTCATAAATAGTTCTGTCCTGCAGAATATTGCGCCCGCTTTTTTGTATCTCTATTATCTGGCGGTAGCGGCTGTTCAGGAAATATATCTGCAGATTAAAGCTCCAGCGCTTCATATCGCTATAAAAATCTTCCAGGTAAGGGTTGTTATCAACGGCTTCGTAAAGGGGATCCCAGCCATAGTTTTTGGCCAGCATTTCGGTGAGCGTAGTTTTGCCCGCTCCTATATTTCCAACAATAGCAATGTGCATTTAGATCATGGTTGATGGTTCATGGTTCATGGATAGCATGAATATGACCCTATTTTTAAAATTATCGACTAATATACACTATGAACTATGAACTATCAACCATGAACCAAAGAATACACCATGAACTATGATCTATGAACCATGAACTATCAAAAACTACGAAAACCTATTATTTCGCGTACCTCTTTTATTGTGCGCGATGCGCTTTCGCGAGCCTTTTCAGCACCCATTTTGGCTACTTTGCTTAGATAGTCATTATCAGCAGCTATAGCGTTTATACGGTCGCGGATAGGCGCTGTAGCGATGATCATGTCTTCGGCCAATTGCTTTTTCAGATCGCCGTAACGTACCTGGCAGGTATTGTATAAGTTGTTAAAATGATCGTAAGTATCCTGTGTTGATACCACTTTCATCAGATCGAACAAATTTTGTATCTCATCAGGTTTCGGCTGATTCTCAACAGTGGGCCCGCCATCAGTAACAGCTCGCATTACCTTTTTGCGGATAACTTCGGGCGCATCATCTAAAAATATGGCGTTCCCCTCTCCTTCTGATTTGCCCATTTTTCCTTTACCATCCAGTCCGGGTATTTTTACCAGGTTATTGCTAAAATTAAAAGCATAGGGCTCCGGGAAATATTCATTGTTATATAACCTGTTAAAGCGATTACCAAACGTGCGGGCCATCTCCAGATGCTGCTCCTGATCTTTCCCTACAGGCACTTTGGTTGCTTTGTGGATCAATATATCTGCAGCCATTAAAACAGGATAAGTTAACAAGCCTGCATTAACATTTTCTGGGTTGGCGCGTACTTTGTCTTTGAAAGATGTGCTGCGCTCTAGCTCGCCTAAATAAGCGTTCATGTTAAGGTATAAGTACAGCTCGGCAATTTCGGGCACGTCAGACTGTACATATATGGTAGCTTTCTCGGGATCGATGCCGGCGGCAAGGTACTCTATGAGCACACTTTTAACATTGGTATGCAGGCTGGCCGGCGTTGGATGCGTTGTAAGCGAGTGCAGATCGGCAATAAAGAAAAAGCAATTGTACTCGTGCTGCATTTTCACGAAGTTTTGTATCGCAC
>CAMLFI010000523.1 GCA_946479225.1 uncultured Mucilaginibacter sp.
TGTTCTTTAAATCCCAAATTCAATATCCCGGCGTTAACTTTAATTATTGGCTTGGCTCCATCTGCAACTACCTGCTGTTCGCGTTTATAATCATTATCAAAATCAAGGCCTTTTTCATAATAGCTGTGATCATAATCATCAGCTTTCTGATTAAAAATTGCCACCGCCAGCGATATGATGAACAGCATAAATATGCTCATGCCGATGATAAGGCCCTTGCCCCAGTTTATCTTAGTTTCCATATATGGGTCCAATAAAAGTTGTGGTTATTTGGTCTATCACTTTATCACCCTGCACTACATCTAATGTTACCTGTGTTTTGGGCTGATGGATAGCTGATGCCGGCATCCAAATAAAAAATACTGCCTTGGTAGATGCTGCACTATCTAATACACCTGGCGGCTGTACGTATTTAATTTGGATGTTCTTGTCCTGTGCCCGCAATTCAATATGTCTTCCCTTATCGGTTTTATTGATCAGATCTGCGTTATACAAATTACTGATATAGCCTCCCGGTTGCTGCTGGTACAATAAACCTGCTGAGCGCATTACAGTAACATCCACATCGCTACGTTTCAACACAAATGCTGTTAACACGCCTAAAAGCACAACTATAATACTGCTATAAGCGGCCATTCTTGCAGTAAAACGCGGCTTCTTACCTTCTTTTATCTGCTCTTCCGAGTAAAAACCTATCAGATTAACTGGCCTGTCTATCTTTATCATTACCTCGTTGCATACATCTATGCAGGCAGTGCAGTTAATACAATCCACCTGAGTGCCCTGCCGTATATCGATTGCTGTAGGGCAAACATCCACGCATAAATGGCAATCAACACAATCGCCTTTGGGCCATGTGTCGGTCTTGCTTACCTTACCTCGCGGCTCGCCACGCAGATAGTCGTAAGCAACCATTAGGGTATGCTTATCTGTTAACACCCCCTGCAAACGGCCGTAGGGGCAAATCACCGTACAAACCAGTTCGCGTACCTGGCTGTAAACCAGGTAAAATACCGCGGTAAATACGCATATGCTGATAAAGCCCACCACATGTTGATTAACTGGCTGGGTTATGATACTTATGAGCTGTTCGCTACCGATTACATAGCCTAAAAATGTATTGGCGATGAGGAAGGAGATGAGCAGGAAAGCAAAATGCTTTAATGCTTTCTTCCATTTCTTTTCAATCGTCCACGGCCCCTCATCCAGCTTTTTGCGTTTGCGGGCGTCGCCTTCTATCCATTCTTCCACCTTGCGGAAAACCATCTCCATAAAAATGGTTTGCGGACAGATCCATCCGCAGAAAATACGGCCGAAGGCGATGGTAAATAACACAACGCAAACCATACCCGCCAACATGGCCAACACAAACAGAAAGAAATCCTGCGGCCAAAAAACCTGCCCCAATATAACAAAGCGGCGCTCCATTACATTGAGCAACAACACCGGGTGGCCGCCAATCCTTAAAAACGGTGCCGAAAAGAACAGCAGCAAATATACATAGCTTAACCAACTGCGGTATTTGTAAAACGGGCCTTTACGAATAAGCGGATAGATCCATTTACGGCCGCTTTCTGCTAAAGCTTCGGATTGATACTGGGTTTCTGCTGCTTCACTCATCCTGCGCTACAATTAATTTAATTTAAAGAGAGGCCGTTTTATCGCCGGCATCGTCGGCTTCTTTCTCGCCCTGCGGCGCTTTTGCATTTGCCGGGTTGGTGTCATGTATAGATTTGATATAGTTAGCTACACTTGCTATTTGCTTAGGCGATAATTGTTTATCCCAGTTAGGCATGCCTTTATCGGTAACGCCGTATTTAATGGTTTTAAAAACGCTGTTAATGCTGCCGCCATGCAGCCAGTAGTCGTCTGTAAGATTAGGACCAACTACGCCTTGTCCGGCGGCTCCATGGCATGGCGAACAGCTTGCGGTAAAAATGGCTTTGCCATCGCTAATCATCGTAGCATCTGTGCTTAGCTTTACTGAACTTTCGTCAATTTTATTAGCTGATTTTGCCAGGAAAGCTTCTTTTTCTTTAGTGGCGATGGCCATTTCGGTTTTATACTCGGCATCCTGCAGCTGGCCAACGCCAAACACATGGTAAATTAAAAGGTAACAAACCGCGAACACAATGGTTGAGTAAAACAGGCCCATAAACCAGGCTGGGGTAGGGTTGTCCAACTCGTGTATACCATCAAACTGATGTTCCATTATCAGTTCTTTTTCTTCAGACATTGGTCTTAATGACAGCAGCCTGTTAACGGTGCTGTTTTTAGGTTTTTCGGCCACCGTCTTTTCTTGCACTTGCTTTTTAAGTGCATCGGGCCCTAAAAGTGCCCTGGCAATTGTTTTAAAGGCACGTAATACCACGAGCATTACTACTACAAACAATAACAAGGAGAATACTATGGCGCCGTAACCTATGTAGTTCATTAATTCGCCGCTGCTTAGTTCGCGCTCTGCTTCTTCGGCCATTGCCGGTAGCGATGCGCTGACAGTT